>CAYVJJ010000504.1:0-2041 GCA_964451655.1 uncultured Mycobacteriaceae bacterium
GCTCGGCGGCGGCGGTTCCGGGGACGGCGGCCAGCAGCATCGCCGCCGCGGACATCGGGATCAGGGCGCGGCGCAAGAGGTTCTTCGGCATGAGGATGATCGTAGGTAACAAAATGATCAACCGCCAGACGAGGGCCGGAATCGGCGGAGCGCGCACGTGAGGATCAGCCCGGCCCCGATGCCCGCGGCGTCGGCGATCAGGTCGGCGGGATCGCCGTGGCGGTGGATGGGCAACACGCTCTGGAGCACCTCGGAGACTGCCGCGTAGACCAGCAGCAACGCGCCGGCGAGCCGCCATCCCGCGCCGGCGCACACGGCCGCCGCCGCGAGCGCCGCGAACAGCGCCGCGTGCACCAGCTTGTCCGAATTCGGCGGTCCGCTGGGCACCGTGGAGCCGGGCGAGAACAGCACCACCAGGCTGACCGGGACGAGTATCGCCAGCGGCAGCCGCCGCAGCCCCGGATCGGCGGCGAGGCCGCGCAGACGTCTCATCGGTGCGGGTCGTCCGATCGGGGAGGCCCGGTGGGCGCGTCGTCGTGCCCGCCGCGGGGGCGGGTCCGCCGGCGCATGGTGCGGAAGCGGTAGCGCAGCCCCGACCGTTCGGAGGTCCGCCAGGCGCCGACGGCGGCCTCGGCCCACTGCGCGTCGAGAGCGGGGGCGACCGTGTCCCCGGCGACGTCGGCGTCGATGTCGGTGATGACGCAGAGCTCGGCATACGGCAGCAGCGCCGCGTAGATCTGGGCGCCGCCGGTCACCCAGGCATCGGCCGACGGGGGATCGGTCGCCGTGCCGCCGTCGGTGCCGGTGCGTGCGGCGGAGCCGGGATGTGCTCGTTCCGCCTCCGCGAGCGCGTCCCCGACCGAGTGGACGACGACGGCGCCGTCGGATTCCCAGTGGAGATCACGGGTCACCACGATGTTGCGCCGGCCCGGGAGCGGGCGGAATCGCGGGGGAAGCGAGTCCCACGTGGCGCGCCCCATGATGACGGTGCGACCGGCGGTGGCGGCCTTGAAGTGTGCGAGGTCCTCCGGCAGGTGCCAGGGCATGCCGCCCTCGGCGCCGATCACCCCGCCGCGCGCCTGCGCCCAGATCATCCCCAGCGTCGGGCCCCCGCGGGCGCCGTCGCCGTCGCGGCCGCGGGGCATGGCTGTTCCGGACGGCACCGGTCAGACCGCCACGGGGGCGGGGATCCGCGGATGGTGGCGATAGCCGACCACCTCGACGTCCTCGAAGGTGTAGTCGGAGATCGACGGGCGCGGCGCCAGGCGCAGGGTGGGGAACGGGTACGGCTCGCGCGCGAGCTGCGTGCGCACCTGCTCGACGTGGTTGTCGTAGATGTGGCAGTCGCCGCCCGTCCAGATGAACTCCCCGGGCTCGAGGCCCGCCTGCTGCGCCACCATGTGGGTCAGCAGCGCATAGCTGGCGATGTTGAACGGGACGCCCAGGAACAGGTCCGCGCTGCGCTGGTACAGCTGGCAGGACAGCCGCCCGTCGGCGGCATAGAACTGGAAGAACGCGTGGCACGGCGGCAGCGCCATCTGCGGGATCTCGCCCACGTTCCACGCGGACACCAGCATCCGCCGCGAATCCGGGTCCGTCCTGAGCGTCTCGATGACCTGCGCGATCTGGTCCACATGCTCGCCCGACGGGGTGGGCCAGGAGCGCCACTGCACCCCGTAGATGGGGCCGAGGGAGCCGTCCCGGCGCGCCCACTCGTCCCAGATGCTCACGCCGTGCTCGTGCAGGTACTCCACGTTCGAATCGCCGCGCAGGAACCACAGCAGTTCGTAGACGATGGACTTGAGATGCACACGCTTGGTGGTGATCAGCGGGAAGCCCTCCGACAGGTCGAAGCGCATCTGGTGGCCGAAGATCGAACGCGTGCCCGTGCCGGTGCGGTCGGATTTCGGCGTGCCGTGTTCGAGCACGTGCCGCAGCAGGTCCTCGTATGCCGTCGTGATCGCCACGGCGACGAGTCTAACGGTGCGCCGGCGGGCCGTGCCGAGGCGCGTGCAGGGCCGTGCCGAGCCGCGTGCCGGGC
>CAYVJJ010000505.1:0-2025 GCA_964451655.1 uncultured Mycobacteriaceae bacterium
GTCCTCCACCTCACGCGGGTACACGTTGTAGCCGCCGGTGATGATCATGTCGCTGCTGCGGTCCACCAAGTACACGTAGCCGTCCGCATCCTCACGCGCCATGTCGCGCGTGCGCAGCCAGCCGTCGGGGGTGCGCATCCCGGCGTTGAGCTCGTCGGCCTTGTAGTAGCCCTGCATGACGAACGGCGCCGAGACCTGCATTTCCCCGATGTCCCCCCGCTCCACCGGGGTGCCGGTGTCGTCGGCGATGCGCAGCCGCACGTCGGAGGCGGGACGCCCGCACGACGCCCACAGGTCCGGATCCCGGTGGTCCTCCTTCGTCAGCACCGTGATGCACAGCGGCGCCTCCGTCTGCCCGTAGTACTGGCAGAACACGGGCCCGAACGTCTCGATGCCCCGGGCGAGGACAGGCCGCGGCATGGGGCTGGCGCCGTAGATGACGGTCCGCAGCGAGGACAGGTCTGCGCCCTCGGCCGCCCCCGAGGACAGCAGCATGCCGAGCATCGTGGGGACCAGGTTCACCTCCGTGGCGCGGTACCGGGCGATGGCGTCGACGAAACCGCGCGGCTCGAACCCGGGCAGCACCGCGGCCGCGCCCCCGCGCGCGAAGTACGGCAGCACGAACGTGCCGCTGGCGTGGATCAGCGAGGCAGCGTGCAGCATCACCGAACCCGGCCGCGGGTCGAGCAGGTTGGCCAGGATGTTGTCGGCCACGGCGCCGAAGGTCGCGTGCGTGTGCACGACCGCCTTGAGCGTGCCGGTGGTGCCCGAGGTGTAGAGCAGCAGCAGCGGATCGTCGCCGTCGATGCGCACGTCCGGCTCCGTGGCGCCGGAGAAGCGGATGTCGAGCACGTCCGCACCCTGTCCGTCCACCGGGAGCGTGTCCAGGCCCAGGGTCCGCAGCCCCGGAATCCGCTCGAGCAGTTCCCTGGCCCGGCCGGCGCTGGGGACGTCGTGCACGATCACCGACACGTCCGCCTCGGTGAGCATCCGCGCCTGCTCGTCGGTGGCCAGGCGCGGGTTGAGCGGCACCCGCACCAGCCCGGACTTCATCGTCGCGAAGTCCACCGGCACCGTCCACAGCCCGTTGCCGTAGAGCAGGCCCACGTGCTCGCCCTTGGTCAGCCCGGCGTCCGCGAAGGCGGCGCTGATCCGGTTGGACAGCACGTCGATCTCCGTGAACGTCAGCGTCCTGTCACCGAAGTACAGTGCGGGCGCATCGCCGTGCTCGGCCACGCCGCGCCGCACGAACTCCAAAGCCAGAGTCATCGTCACCTCGCATCCTGATCTGGTCGGGTCGTCCCGACGGCACGCCGCCGAAGATCCGTCCGTCGAATCTCACCCACGGTGCCCGCCCTCACCGGTCCGCGCCCCCGTACCGGTTCGTCGCCCCACCACTATCCCGCCTGCGGGCGCCGTCCGGTGCCGATTCCGCCAGCCTCCCGTCCGCCCCGCGCAGCCCGGTCCCGGTGATCCGGCGCGACCGCTCGTCCAGGTCCGGCGTCTCGGTTAGCGTCCGGGCGCATGGGCACCTTCAGCAGAACCGAACTCACCGACGCGTTCACCGCCTTCCTCGCCGAGGTCGACGACCTGCACAAAGCCGGTGAGTGGGAGCGTTTCGCCGACCTGTTCACCGACGACGTCACCTACATCGAGCACGCCTTCGGGCGCTTCACCACCCGCGAGCAGGTCCGGGAATGGTCGGTCAAGACCATGACATCGTTCCCCGGCAACCACATGACCGAGTTCCCGCCGTTGTGGTATCTGGTCGACGAGGAACGCGGCCGCATCGTCGCCGAGGTCGACAACCCGATGCGCGATCCCGGCGACGGCTCGGTGCACACCGCCACCAACATCTCCATCTACACCTACGCCGGAGACGGGCTCTGGGCCGGCGAGGAGGACGTGTACAACCCGATGGAGTTCGGCACAATGGCGATGGGATGGTGCAAGCGGGCCGCCGAGCTCGGCACCATCACCGACGAGGCGCAGGCGTGGATGGACAAGATGCGCACGATGATGCCG
>CAYVJJ010000506.1:0-2022 GCA_964451655.1 uncultured Mycobacteriaceae bacterium
CTCGCAGAGCACGCGCGCGGCATGGCGGTCGACGACATCAAGCCCGCCCTGGCCACCTGCGTTCCACCCTGTCCCGCTGCGTTCCGCCCTGTCCCGCTGCACTCCACCCTGCCCCGCTGAACTCATCGTGCCCCGCGGGTTCTGGCCGACCCCGGTCTTCCGCCGTCGGCACCACCGGGGCGCTTAGACTTGCCTCGGTCTTCCAGCCGCCCCGATCCCGGAGGTGCCGCGCGTGTCCGGTGTGCTCTCGGGGTTCGTGGTCATCTTCGTGGTCATCACTGTGGGTTACCTGCTCGGGCGGCGAGGCACGCTGGGCGAGCAGGGCCAGATGGTGCTCACCCGGATGGTCTTCTACGTGGCCACCCCGGCGTTGCTCATCGACGTCGTGTCGCACGCGGATCTGCAGACGCTGTTCTCGTCGGGGCTCGCCGTTGCTGCGGGCACCGCCTTCGTCGTGGCCGCCGTTTACGCACTGGTGGCGCGGTTCGTGTTCCGGCGTGCGGGGCCCGAGGCGATGGTGGGCGCGATGGCCTCGTCCTACCTCAACGGCGGCAACCTGGGCATCCCGATCGCCGTGTTCGTGCTGGGCGACGCGTCCTTCGTGGCGCCGGTGATGCTCTTCCAGATCGTCGTCTACGCGCCGATCGCGCTCACCGTTCTCGACGTCACCGCCACCGGCCGGGCGGGATCGCTGCGCGGGGTGGCGGCGTCGATCGTGCGCAACCCGATCGCGCTCGGCGGCATCGCGGGTCTCATCCTCTCCGCGGCCAACCGGCTGCCGCCCGAACCCGTCATGGACTCGATCCAGCTGCTGGGCGGCGCCGCAGTGCCCGGCGCGCTGATGGCGTTCGGGCTCTCGCTCTCCGGCGCCCGCGTGCTGCGCAAGGGCACCAGCCCACGGCGCGACGTGGCCGCGGCATCGGTGCTGAAGACAGTCGCCCAGCCCGCTGCCGCGTATGCGCTGGGGCGTTTCGCGCTGGGGCTGGACGGGCACGCACTGTATGCGGTGGTCGTAGTGGCGGCGCTCCCCACAGCACAGAACGTATTCATCTACGCGTCCCGTTACGGGCGGGGCATGGTGCTGGCGCGCGACGCCGCCTTCGTGACCACCATCGCGTCGGTGCCCGCGATCCTGGTGGTGACGGCGCTGCTGGGGTGAGCGAGGCCCCAGCCCGTCGTTCCCCCGAGCGCGTTAGGTGCACCCTTGGTTGTTTCGGCAGTGCGTTTTCGACCAAGGGTGCACCTGACGCGGCGTCGGGAATCCACGCCCGCCTACCGTGGCCGCCGGGAGCGGATCCGCTCCCAGGGCGTGTGGTCCTCACGCGGCCCGCCTGGGGTTCCTGCTCCGTATTTCGCGATCTCGGCGGCGATGTCGAGCGGCCGCGTCGGCGGTGTCCCGGGCGCGAGTTCGTCGAGGATCGAGGCGTCCGGCACCATCCAGCACACCTCGAACTCGATCCCGTCCGGATCCGCACCGTAGAGGGCCTTGGTGGATCCGTGGTCGCCGGCGCCGGTGAGCGCGCCCGCCCCCGTCAGCCGCTGATGCATCTCGGCAAGCGCGCCGAGCGTGTCCACCTCCCACGCCAGGTGGTACAGACCCACACTGCGTTCCGGCCGCGGGCCGGTGTCGCCTACCTGGAACAAGCCCAGGTCGTGGTCGTTGGCCGAGTCGGCGGCCTGCAGGAACGCGGCTCCAGGGAACCGGGTGAGCACACGGAACTCCAGGCTGCCCACGTAGAAGTCGAGGCTGCGGTCCAGGTCGGAGACGTACAGCACCGCGTGGTTGAGACGTCGGATCGGCATGGCCCCATTGTCCCCCGCCGTGCCCCGCCCCTGTGATCGCAGTACGCCTGTGCATAATGAGCGGCAGCATCACCCGCGATCGTGTGGGGGAAGTCCGGTCCGAGTCCGGCGCTGACCCGCAACGGTAGGCCTCCGCAGAGGTGGCGAGCCCGATCACCCGCGCGTTCGCGATGCGATCCCATGTGCCGTCGTGGTCTACGGGCAGGGGTCCGGTGGGCC
>CAYVJJ010000507.1:0-2014 GCA_964451655.1 uncultured Mycobacteriaceae bacterium
TGGGCGACTTCATCGAGGATTCGGAGGCCACCGACGCGGAGACCTCCGTGATCGCGAACCTTCTCCACTCGGACGTCCGCTCGGTGCTCGCCACCCTGGACGACCGCGAGCAGCAGGTCATCCGGCTGCGTTTCGGCCTCGACGACGGTCAGCCCCGCACCCTCGACCAGATCGGCAAGACCTTCGGGCTCTCCCGGGAGCGCGTGCGCCAGATCGAGCGCGAGGTCATGGGCAAGCTCCGTCAGGGCGACCGCGCCGAGCGGCTGCGCGCCTACGCCGTGTGACCGCCCCACCCGGCCGGCGCCGCCGGCCGCGACCGCGGTCCCGGACTCCTCCCGCCCCGGGGCCGCCCCCAGACATCGGGGCGTATGGTTCCCGCTCCGATCGCGCGCGGTTCCCCTGGCCGCGTGAGCCCGCCCCCTCGGCCTCCCTTCCGAGGGGGCGGGCGCCTGTCCGCACAGGGCCCCGGACAGGGCCCCGGGCCACAGCGCGGCGGCCGTGCGCCTCAGCGCAAACGCCGAGGCCCCAGGTCCACCGGACGCGGCTCGGGCCCGATCCGCACCTGCGCCTCCAGCACGGCGACGCCCTCCGATGAGGACAGGATCGGTTCGCACACCAGCTCCCGCACCTCCGGGATGTCGTCGATGAGCGCGGAGACCCGGTGGACCATGTCCACGAGCGCGTCCTTGTCCACCGGCACCCCGAACCCGTAGCCGCTGAGCAACGGCGCCGCCTTCGGCGCATCGATCAACTCGCGCGCCTCCCCCTCGGTCACCGGCAGCACCCGGTAGGCGCGGTCACCCAGGAGGGTGGACATCACCCCGGCAAGCCCGAACGAGATGACCGAGCCGAAGGACGGGTCGTCCTGGACCGCGATCACGCAGTTGAGCCCCTTGGGCGCCATCTTCTGCACCTGGACGACCCGGCTCCCGGACAGCGCGGACACGTCCGCATACGCATCGCCCACCGCCTCCGCCGACGACAGATCCAGGCGCACCCCCATCAGGTCGGGCCGGCGCCGCCAGTCCGCGGCGCGCGCCTTCAGGGCCACGGGATAGCCGATGTCCTCGGCGGCCGCCTTCGCCGACGCCGCGTCGGCCACCTCCAGGTACGGCACGACGTCGATCCCGTAGCAGGACAGCAGCGTGCCCGCCTCGGTGTCCGAGAGCTGACACTGCCCCCGGTCCTTCAGCCACCCGTGCACCAGGGAGCGGGCACGGCCCGCGTCGATGCCCTCCGGCCGCGACATCGTCGACACCGGCACGTCCAGCCAACGTGCGTACCGCCACGCCCGCGCCAGCGACGTCGCCGCCCGCTCGGGGCCCGGATAGGACGGAACGGAACCGCGCGCGGGGTTGCCCTCGTCGTCGAACACGGCGAGCGCGTCAGGGATGCCCTCCTCCGCCAGGAACGTCGTGACGATCGGCTTGTCCGACAACTGCGCCGCATCCCGCAGCGCCGCCGCGTACGGCTCGGATGCCAGCGCGATCGGCGGCATGAACACCGCCATGACCGCGTCGGCGTGCTCGGAGCGGACCGCAGAGCTGATCGCCTCGGCGAACTCCCCCGGCGTCGCGCGCGGGCCGAGGTCCACCGGATCGCCGGCCTCCAATCCCTCGCTGCGCACCGCATCGGCGGCCAGGATCCCCAGCGCCGTGGAATTGCCGACGATCGCCACCCGCGGGCCCTTCGGCAACGGTTGGTACGCCAGAACCCCCGCGCAGTCGAACAATTGCGCGATCGAGTCCACGTGGATCACGCCGGACTGCTCGAACAGGGCGCGCACCGTCGCCTCGTCGATCTCCACGCCCGTGGCCGCGAGGGCGGGCGGCACCGCGTGGCGTCCGCTCTTGACGGCCACGACCGGTTTGCCGCGCGCCACGCGGCGCGCGATCCGCGAGAACTTGCGCGGGTTACCGAAGCTCTCCAGATACAGCAGCACCACGTCGGTATCCGGGTCGGTGTCCCAGTACTGCAGCACGTCGTTGCCGGACACGTCGCCGCGGTTGCCGGC
>CAYVJJ010000508.1:0-2014 GCA_964451655.1 uncultured Mycobacteriaceae bacterium
GGCACGGCTTCGACGACCAGGGCGCCAAGTACGACGGCGACGGCAACCTGGTCGATTGGTGGACCGACGAGGACCGCACCGAGTTCGGCAAACGCACCCGTGCGCTGATCGACCAGTATGCGAAGCTCTCGCCGCGGGGTCTGCCCGAGCACACCGTCAACGGCGAACTGACCATCGGCGAGAACATCGGCGACCTCGGCGGGCTGTCGATCGCGCTGGCCGCCTACCGGATCGCGCTCGAGCGCACCGGCGGCGAAGCCCCGGAGATCGACGGGCTCACCGGCGTGCAGCGGGTGTTCTTCGGCTGGGCCCAGGTGTGGCGGACCAAGGTGCGCGATTCGGAGGCGGTCCGTCGGCTCACCATCGACCCGCACTCCCCGCCGGACCTGCGCTGCAACGGCGTGATCCGCAACATCGACGCGTTCTACCGGGAGTTCGGCGTGGGCGAGGACGACGCCCTGTACCTTCCGCCGCAGGAGCGCGTGAGCATCTGGTGAGCACGCAGCAGCCGTCCGCACCCCCGTCGGCCGATCCGGGCGTACACCGCCTGGACCGGCACACGCGGCTGTGCATCTCGCTGGCGGCGCGGCCCAGCAACGTGGGCACCCGGTTCCACAACTTCCTGTACGCCGAGCTGGGGCTGAACTTCGTCTACAAGGCGTTCACGACGGGCGACCTGGCCGGAGCCGTGACGGGAATCCGGGCGCTCGGGATCCGCGGGTGCGGGGTGTCGATGCCGTACAAGCAGGACGTCATCGGCATGCTCGACGCGCTCGACCCGTCGGCCGAGGCGATCGGCGCGGTGAACACCATCGTCAACGACGACGGTCGGCTGACCGGCTACAACACCGACGTGCTGGCCGTGCAGGCGCTGCTGCCGGACGGAGCCGGCGGTTCCGGATCGGGCCCCGGCGGCACAGGCTCCGGGCCCCGCGGCGCGGGCGGCCGCAGCGCCCTGGTGGCGGGCAGCGGCGGCATGGCCTCGGCCGTCGTGGCGGCGCTGCGGCGATCCGGATACGCCCGCATCACGGTCGCCGCGCGCAACGGATCGACGGGCCGGGCCCTGGCCGCGCGGTTCGGCGCCGAGTGGGTCCCGGCCGCCGGCGAGCACACCGCGCACGTCCTCATCAACGCCACACCCGTCGGGATGGGCGCTCCCGGGCGGGGCGCGACGACGGACGGCCCGGGCGATCCGGCCGCCGCGGAGCTGCCGTTTCCCCGGCACGCGGTGGCCGCCGCGGATACGGTGATGGACGTGGTGGCCGCACCGCCCCGCACACCCCTGATCGTGCTCGCGGAGGAGCCGGGCACGGCGGAAGAATCGGCTCGGCGCGTCATCACCGGCGACACGGTGATGGCGCTGCAGGCTGCCGAGCAGTTCCGGCTCTACACCGGCGTCCGCCCCGACGACGACCAGGTGCGCCGGGCCCGGGAGTACTCGCGCCGGGAGTGACCCCCTGACGCCGAGCCGGCCGGGCACCGTCGGGGTCGGGGCCCGGCCGGCACAGCACCGCAACCGGCACAGCGGAGGGAGTGGGAAATGAGCGCACAACCGTCCGGAGACCGCACGCCGCCCACCACACGGTCGGTCGCCCCGCGGTGGCTGCCCGCCGTCAACCGCCGGCTGACCAACCGTGTCCAGGGCACCTGGGCGCCGCACCTGCCGCCGTGGGCGATGATCCTGCACGTGGGACGCAACAGCGGCAGACCCTACGAGACGCCGGTGCTTGCGCTGCGCCACAAGAGCTCCGACGGGACGACGGTGTGTGTCGCACTGCCCTACGGCTCGCAGACCGACTGGGTGCGCAACGTCTTCGCTGCCGGAGGCTGCCGGATGCGGCGGCGCGGCGCGCTGGTCGATCTCGCCGGTCCGCGCATCGTCACCGACAGCGCCGACCCCGGCCTGCCGCGCGCACTGCGCCCGATCGCGGGCCGTCTCGGCGTGCTGGTCCTCGACGAGTCCGTCCCGCCCAACTGAGCCGCACACCCCCGGCCGCCCGCCGTGCCGCCATGG
>CAYVJJ010000509.1:0-2014 GCA_964451655.1 uncultured Mycobacteriaceae bacterium
AGTCACGTGACGTTGCCCACGACTTCGCAAAACTCTATTGACATTACCGAAGTACGTGACAGCATTCATTGGCGGGGTTCACGGGAACCGATCGCAGCAGATCATCCGCAGCAACCAGACGGTGGCGCGGCGCCCTCCCGGACCGCAGCACAGCACAGATTTTTCTGATCACGTTTCGACGGTGCATGCATGCACCCAGTAAGGAGTTAGGGATGGACTGGCGCCATCGTGCCATCTGCCGCGACGAAGACCCGGAACTGTTCTTCCCGGTCGGCACGAGCGGCCCGGCGATCGCGCAGATCCAGACGGCCAAGGCGGTCTGCGCGCGCTGCCCCGTCTCCAGCGAGTGCCTCGCCTGGGCGCTCGAGTCCGGCCAGGACGCCGGCGTGTGGGGCGGGCTCAGCGAGGATGAGCGGCGTGCCCTCAAGCGCCGCAAGGCGCGCGTGCGCACGCGCAGCGCCGTCTGATCGGACGCACCACGACCGGTCAGGGCCGGGTCTCCGCGGAGACCCGGCCCTTCCTCATCTCCGGTCCCGCCCCGCCGGCGTCCGCGCCGCACCCCGTCCCCGTGCTCTCACTCCCTGCTCCGCACGGCGGGCAACCGGACCCACGCGTCCGTCCCGCCCCCGTCCGCAGGGCGTAGACCGAACCCGCCCTCCAGGTCCGAGCCGATCAACGTCCGCACGATCTGCAGCCCGAGGCGCGGTGAATCTTCGACGCTGAAGTCCTCCGGCACTCCGCGGCCGTCGTCGTGCACGGTCACCTCCAGCGCCCGCGCCGAACGCTGCCCGGTGATCGTCACCTCTCCCGCGTCGGCGGCCCCGCCGTAACCGTGCTCCACCGCGTTCTGCACCAGTTCCACCAGCACCATCACCAGTGGCGTCGCACGGTCCGCGGCCAGCGAACCCAGTTCCCCGCGGCGCCGGATCCGCACCCGGCCGCCGCCGGCGACCTCCGCCATGATCGGGACCAGACGGTCGACCACCTCGTCCAGATCCACATCCTCACCGACCGTCATCGACAGCGTCTCGTGCACCAGGGCGATCGACGAGACGCGGCGCACCGCCTCGGCCAGGGCGGCGCTGACCTCCGGGTCGCCGCTGCGCCGCCCCTGCAACCGCAGCAGGGCCGCCACCGTCTGCAGGTTGTTCTTCACGCGGTGGTGGATCTCGCGGATCGTCGCGTCCTTGCTCAGCAGCGCCCGGTCTCGCCGCTTCACCTCGGTGACGTCCCGCACCAGGACCAGTGCCCCGGCGGTGGCGTGCGCGGTGCGCAGCGGCAGGGCCCGCATGAGGATGGTCGCCCCGCGGGTGTCCAGCTCGATCCGCAGGACGTCCCCATGGACCAGCGTGCTCCGCAGGCGTTCCGCCGCCTCGCGCCCGTCCAGCGGGTCCCACACCAACGCCTCGGTCACTGCGACCAGGTCGCGCCCGACCAGTTCCACGGTGAGCCCCATGCGGTGGAACGCCGACTGCGCATTGGGGCTCGCGTAGGTGACGTGGCCGGAGGTGTCCAGACGGATCAACCCGTCCCCGGCGCGCGGGCTGGAGTGCGATGCGGTGTCCGCCTCGTCCGGCGGATACGAGCCCTCCGCCATCATCTGCTGCAGCAGGGCCGCGCTGTCTCCGTACACCGATTCCAGCGGGCTCGGCACCCGCGGCCGCACCCCCGCGGTGACGCCGGTGACGACGCCCAGGATGCGCCCGGCGTGCCGTACGGGCACCGCCGCGAGCCGCGCCTCACTGGTCACCCCCGGCACGTCGACGACCCCGCGGACGACGATGCCCTCACGCCAGGAGCGCTCCAGCAGCGGAGCCTGCGCCGGCGACGGGGCCGAGCCGACCTCGTCGCGCTGGTAGACCGTCGCCGCCGTCGTAGGGCGGCACTGCGATACGCAGATCATCGCGGGGACCGCGCCGCCGGTGCCGCCGTCGCCGGACCGCGGCACCCACAGCAGCTGGTCGCCGAACGACAGGTCCGCCAGCAGCTGCCACTCGCCCACCACCCGCTGCAG
>CAYVJJ010000510.1:0-2014 GCA_964451655.1 uncultured Mycobacteriaceae bacterium
GCGCCGCAGTCGGACGCGTTCCTGGTGCTGGCGCAGGCGAACGCGGGCCTGACCTGCTTCCTGGTGCCGCGGGTCCTGCCGGACGGCACGCGCAACGTTTTCCGCATCCAGCGGCTCAAGGACAAGATGGGCAACAAGTCCAATGCCTCCTCGGAGATCGAGCTGGACGGCACCATCGGTTGGCTGGTCGGCGAGGTCGGGCGCGGCGTGCGCACCATCATCGAGATGGTCGGGCGCACGCGTCTGGACTGCGTCTACGGTTCAGCGGCGGGGATGCGTCAGGCCGTCGCCGAGGCCGCGTGGCATGCCCGGCACCGGAGCGCCTTCGGCCGGGTGCTGATCGACCAGCCGGCGATGACCGCGGTGATCGCCGACCTGCACCTGGAGGCCGAGGCCGCCACCTGGACCGCCCTGCGGCTCGCCGCCGCCTACGACGACGAGACCGGCGAGCAGGGGCCGTTCCGCAGGCTCGCCACGGCCGTGTCCAAGTACTGGGTGTGCAAGCGCGGCCCGCACCACGCCTACGAGGCGCTGGAATGCCTGGGCGGCAACGGGTTCATCGAGAATTTCCCGCTGGCCCGCCGCTACCGCGAGCAGCCGGTGATGGCCGTGTGGGAGGGTTCCGGCAACGTGATCGCGCTGGACGTTCTGCGGGCGATGGCACGCGAGCCGGAGACTGTCGAGGCCTTCGATGCGGAGGTGGCCGCGGCGGCCGGCACGTCGCCGGTGTTCGACGCCCACCTGGCGACGATGCGCCGGCTGCTCGCAGACGCGGCTGCGGACCCGGCCGCAGCCGAACGGGGCGCCCGGCGGCTGGTGGAGTCGATGGCGTTGGCGCTGCAGGCCTCGCTGCTGCTGCGCGAGGCGCCGGATGCGGTCGCCGACGGGTTCGTCGCGGCGCGGCTGGGGGAGGAGGCGTGCCTCGAGTACGGCACGTTGCCCGGCGGGGTCGACGCGGAGGCGATCGCGGCCCGGGCGTGACCCCTCGGCGGCCCGGGCATGACCCTGGGCGGCCGCCGGGGCGTAGCCCGCTGCAGCCGGTGCCGTCAGCGCGCCCGCAGCACCACCACGGGGATCGTGCGCTCCGTCCACGACTGATAGTCGTCGAAATCCGCGTATTGTTCCACCAGCGCGGGCCAGAGCCGCTCGCGCTCCTGCGCGTCGGTCACGTGGGCGTGCACCGGACGGCGGGTGCGGCCGATCTGCACGGCCACGTCCGGGTCGGCCACCAGGTTGCGGTACCACTGCGGATCGCCCGGCAGACCGCCCTGCGAGGCGACCACCACCAGGTCGTCGCGCAGCGGATCGCCGGTCCCGGGGCCCTCCGGGCCGCAGGTCATGTAGAGCAGCGGCACGGTGAACGTCTTGCCGGATTTCCGTCCGCGGTGCTCCAACAGCAGGGTCGGCACCGGCTTGCGGAATCCGGCCCCCACCCGCCACGTGCCGCCGACGCGTCCGCCGGTCCGCTTGTACACCCACGTCTGCGCGCGGGACATGGCTTTGATGACGGCGGGCACCACGGGTGAATCCAACTGGGGCGGGCGTTGCGGCATAGGCGTCAGCTCCGGGCAGGGATCTGGTGCGAGGAGACGAAGAAGGCGACCAGGTCGCGGATGGTCTGCTCGGCGGGGCGGGGCGAGTAGCCGAGCTCGGCGGCGGCCTTGCTGCCGTCCACCTGCGGCTGCGCGATCAATGCGCCCATCGCGGCCTTGGACATGACGTCGGAGCCGAACTTCGCGGCGATGGGCTCGGCGACCGGCATGATCCGCTCGATGAGGCCCAGGGGGAACGCGAGCAGCGGACCGCGGCGGCCGTTCTCCTGCGCCGCCAGCCGGAACATGGTCAGCATGTCCTGGTTGTGCCCGGTGATCAGGTAGTTCTCGCCGGTGGTGCCTTTCTCGGCGGCGAGCGTGAGGCCGTGCGCCACGTCCCGGACGTCGACGAAGTCGAAGCCGCCCTTGATCACCGCGGGCACCCGTCCGCGCGCCGAGTCGCGCAGCATGTCGTTGATCCG
>CAYVJJ010000511.1:0-2007 GCA_964451655.1 uncultured Mycobacteriaceae bacterium
GCACCGGCCGCCTGGCGGGCCGTGTTGTTCACCCCGCTGGCCAGACCGGCGCGGTCGGAACCCGCGGCGCGCATCGCCGCCGCAACCACGGCCGAGGCGAGGAACCCCATCCCCACACCGAGTCCGAGGAGAACGGGAAGGAACCGCAGGTAACTGCTGGACGGCGACACACCGATCAGCGCCGCCGAACCCGCGACGCCGAGCAACAGCCCGCCGCACATGGGTGCCCGCGGCCCGACACGCCCGACCACGCGGCCCGTGACCGGGGCCAGCGCGGCGAGCGGGACGAACAACGGCAGCAGCAGTACCCCGGCGAGCAGCGCCGAGCGCACCTGGACCGTCTGCAGATACAACGTCGCGGCGAAGACGGTGCCGATGCCGACGAAGTTCATCGCCGCAGCCACCAGATTCGCGCCGCCGAACCCCGGGGTGCGCAGCAGCGCGGGAGGCAACAACGGCTGCGCGGCACGTCTCTCGCGGGCCGCCAGCGCCACTAGCGCCGCACCGGTGAGGGCAACGGCGATTCCCGCGGCGGTGCCCGGCCCGTGCGCGCCGAGCATGATCACGGCGTACACCGCCGACGCCAACGCCACCGCAGCGCACACGGCGCCGATCACGTCGAGGCGGCCGACGGACCCGTCGCGTTCGTCGCGAACCAGTAGTGCCACCGCGCCCCCGGCGACAACGATGATCGGCACGTTGAGCCAGAACACCGACCGCCAGCCGAGCACGGTGACGAGCGCTCCTCCCAGCACCGGTCCGGCCGGCAGCGCCAGGGCCGATGCCCCCGCCCACACGCCCACTGCCCGAGCCTGTTCCGCCCGGCCCGAGTAGGTCCGCGTGATCACTGCAAGCGTTCCCGGCAGGAGCAGCGCCGCACCGATCCCCTGTACCGCGCGTGCCGAGACGAGCACGCCGACGCCCGGCGCGACCGCGCACAGGAGCGAGGCGGCCGCGAACACCGCCATCCCCGTCAGGACGACACGCTTGTGTCCGTACCGGTCGCCCGCGGCGCCGCCGATCAGCAGCAGGCCTGCCAGCGCGATCGCATACGCATCGACCACCCACTGCTGGCCTGCGAGGGAGGCGCCCAGGTCCGCCCGGATCCGGGGCAGCGCGACGTTGACCACCGTGACGTCGAGCTGGACGAGGAACATCCCCGCGCACATCGTGGCAAGCACCAGGCCGCGTCGCGGCGAACCCACGGACGGTGCGAGGGCCGGCGGGGACAGTCGAGTCATGTCCACCATCGTCGGCCCGGAATGCTTCGGGCCCGCCTGAAGTGTCGTAGACCTACGCTAGGGCTATGAGTGCGCGCTCCGCTCCCGGCGGCGAACCGGACGTCGCGATCGTCGCCACCCTGTTCGCCGAGCCGACCCGCGCGCGGGTGCTGGCCGCGCTGGCCGACGGGCGGTCCCTGCCCGCGTCGGTGCTCGCCGCCGAAGCCGGTGTGTCCCCGTCCGCCACCAGCACGCACCTGACACGACTCCGCGATGCCGGCCTTGTCACCACGGAACAGTCAGGGAGGCACCGCTACTACCGGCTCGCCGACGATCGCGTTGCGCATGTCCTCGAGGTCCTCAGCGAGCTCGCACCGCAACGCCCCATCCGCTCACTGCGCCAGCACACCCGCGCAGCAGCGCTGCGCCACTGCCGGAGCTGCTACGACCACCTGGCCGGGCACGTCGGCGTGGCCGTCACCGCCGGACTCCTCGGTACCGGCGCACTCGAGTCCGTCGACGGGGTGGACGACACGCGCCGGCGTGACGGCGAACCCCTGTCGGCGGTGCTCACCGACTGCCCCTACCGGCTGGGCCCTGTCGCCGCCGACGTGTTCGCCGGCCTGGGAGTCGACCTGGATTCGCTGATCCGTCCGCCGTCCCGCACCCGGCGACCGCTGCTGCGGGTGTGCATGGATTGGAGCGAACAGCACCACCACGTGTCCGGCGCCCTCGGCGCGGCGCTTCTGACGAGCCTGCGTCGACACGACTGGGTGCGCGCCGGAAG
>CAYVJJ010000512.1:0-2005 GCA_964451655.1 uncultured Mycobacteriaceae bacterium
CGAACACACCGCCCATCGCGGGCCGGCCGCGGCGCCTCCGCCGGTGGCGCACCTCTCGGACCAGCGCGCCGCGGTGCTCACCCGGCTGCGGACCCATTCCGCGGGGGCCCGGATCGCCGAGCTCTCCGCCGACTCCGGACTGCACCCGAACACGTTGCGCGAGCACCTCGACGCGCTGACCGCCGCGGGGTACGTGGAGCGTCACCGGGCGGCACCGCAGGGGCGCGGACGCCCGGCGTGGGTGTACACGGCCCGGGATGACCGGGCGGTCGACGCCCCGCATGCCGATCCGCGCCTGCGCGACTACGCGGGACTGGCCATGTCGCTCGCATCGATCCTGCGCCGGGTGAGTTCGGACGTCGACCGGGACGGACTGGCCGCCGGCGTCGAGTGGGGCCGCAACCTGGCCCGCGAGCACCGCGGGACCGGCACGCCGGAGGAGCGGCTCGTGCAGCTGCTGGCGGAACTCGGGTTCGCCCCCGTGGCGCGCGAGGGCGGCGTGTCGCTGCGCCAGTGTCCGCTGATCGACGCCGCCCGCACCTACCCGGACGTGGTGTGCACTGTGCACCGCGGGATCGTGCGGGGCGCGTTGATCGAGTTCGGGGGCGATCCGGACGCGAGCAGCCTCTCCGCGTTCGCCGAGCCCGACGCGTGCCGCCTCGAGATCACACCGGTCCCGGCGCGCCGGGGCGCCGGGGGCGCGGGACACGGGGCGGCCGGCGGCGGGCGCGCCGACGGCTGCGGCTGCGGCGGGCAGGGCTCCGGATCCCGCGGCCCAGGGCCGTCGTGAGCGGCCCCGGCGGACTGACCGCCGTCCGCGGCGTCCGCCTGGCGCTTATGGTGCCGGGCGGTGTCGCACTGCTGGCCGGGCTCGACGCGGCGCTGCTGCTGCTGGGCGTCGGAGCCCCTGTGCGTGCACAGTCGCTCACCTCGGTGCACGGCGTGCTCATGGTGCTCGGATTCGTCGGCACGGTCGTCTCCCTGGAGCGGGCGGTGGCGCTGGGGCGGGTGTGGGGATTCCTCGCGCCCGCCGCACTCGGCGCCGGCGGCATCCTCCTTCTCACGCCCGCACCGCGCGACGTCGGCGCCGCGCTGTTGCTGGTCGGGACCGCCGCACTCGTCGCCGTGTACGTGCCGCTGTGGCGCCGCAACACCCAGGCAGCGGTGCTCGTGCAGGCCGCGGGCGGGGTGCTCGCTGTGGGCGGCACGGCCCTCTGGCTGGGCGGAGTGGACGTGCCGTGGCTGCTGCCGTGGCTCGTGTCGTTCCTGGTGCTCACCATCGCCGGGGAACGCCTGGAGCTGGCGCACGTGGCGCTCACCGACCCGCGCGCGCAGCCGTACGCGCTCGGCGTCACCGGCGCCGTCGTCGTCGCCACCCTCGCCACGCTGCTGTGGCCCGCGGCCGGCTACCCGCTGCTGGGGCTTGCACTGCTGGCGCTGGTGGCGTGGCTGGTGCGCTACGACATCGCCGTGAAGACCGTCCGCGCCACCGGGCTCCCCCGCTTCTCGGCCGCCTGCCTGCTCGCCGGGTACGCGTGGCTCACGGTGACCGCACTGATCTGGGTGATCGCCGGCGCGGTGCGATCCGGTCCGCTCTACGACGCGTCCGTCCACGCTGTACTGCTGGGCTTCGTGATCTCGATGATCATGGCCCACGCGCCGATCATCCTGCCCGCAGTGCTGCGCCGCCCGCTCCCCTATCACCCGGTCATGTACCTCCCGGCCGGGCTGCTCCACGTCTCGCTGGCCCTGCGCCTCATCGGGGGCGACGCCCGCGGCGTGGAGGGCCTGCTGCAGTGGGGCGGCGTACTCAACGTGGCGGCACTGCTGCTGTTCGTCGTGATCGCCGTCGGGTCGGTGGTGACCGCCTCCGTGCGCGGCCCCGACACCGCCTCCGTGCGCGGCCCCGGCACGGCGTCGGCCACGCACGCCGCACCCGTGGGCCCCGAACGGAAGGCGGACGCACCGTGAAGCTGAGCACGTGGCACCTGCGCACCGGGTCGGT
>CAYVJJ010000513.1:0-1995 GCA_964451655.1 uncultured Mycobacteriaceae bacterium
CAGCGCCTGCGCGATCACCGGTTGCAGCTGCTCGTCGCAGATGCCGCCGAGGTTGCTGGGCGCCTCCTGCGGCTCCTCGAAGTTCTTGCGGGCCGGATCGGCGGCGTCCGCCGGCGGCACCGGGGTGGGCCCCGTGGACGACGGGGCGGGCTGCGCCGTCCCTGTGGCCTGCCCGGACGAGGGGCCGGGCGGGACAGGGTCCGCGTTCGGACCGCCGCCGGGACGGGGGGCCGAGGTGCTCGGCGCGGGCCGGTTCCCGGTGCCCGCCGGGGCCTTGCCCGCGTCCGGCGGCACCGGGGCATGGACGGACACCGCGGCCCCGTCGCATCCGTAGCGGGACGCCACCCGCGCCGGCAGGTCCTCGGACACGTCCTGCCAGCCGACGACGGCGTCCACGGCCCCGGTGAGCAGGGACCGGCCGTAGAGCGTCTCCGCGTCGATCTCCGTGACCGACGCGGAGACGCCCGCGGAGGTCCACATGTCGGCGATGGTGTTGGCGACCTCCCGCGCCTTGGAGTCGCCGCGCGGGACCCCGATCCGCATGTGCAGCACCGGGGCCTCGGACGTCTCGCCGTGCGGCGCGGCCAGGCCGTACCCGGCCTGCCGGAGCACGTCCTGCGCGGCGTCCCGCGGCATCCGCGCGGGCGCCGTCTCGCTGTACGCCGGATCCGACGGGACAGCGGTGGCGGACCCCACCCAGCGCGCGCCGGCCTGGCTGTCCGCGCCGATCAGGGCCAGCTGGTGCGGGTCGAGCAGGTCCAGCAGCGCATGACGCAGGGTCACGTCCTGCAGCGCCTTGGTGCGGGCGTTGAGGGTCAGCGACAGCGCGCGGGCACGGTCCGCCCGCTGCACGCGCACGCCGCCGATCGCCGCGAGCTGGTGCAGCGCCGCCTCACCCGCCCGGACGTCGAACACCTGCACGTCTCCGCCGCGGAGGGCCTCGGCCAGCTGGGCGGTGGTCCCCGCGCGCCGGATCACCACGCGGTCCGGCGTGGCCGGCTCCCCCCAGAATCGGTCGTTGCGCTCGAGGAGGATCTGCCCGCGGCCCCGGTCGACCGTGGAGACCTTGAACCGCGAGCCCGACACCGGGATCTCGTCGTCCAGCCCGGTTTCGAACCCGCCGGGCATGTCCTTGAGCAGGTGCGAGGGCACCAGGCCCTGGAACAGGTGGCGCCACGCCGCATAGGGACGGGCGAAGACCACCTGCACAGTCTTGCCCCCGCCGCCGATCGACCGGATGTCGGTGATCTCGCGGTATCCGGCCGGGGCGGCCACGCCGGGGACCGTCACCATCTGCTGCCACAGGTACTGGAAATCCTCGACGGCGATGGGGGCGCTGTCGGACCACTGCGCCTCGGTGTTGAGCCGGTACTCCACCGTGAACGGGTCCTGGCCGACCACCTCGGCGGATTCGAGCACCGACGAATCCGGCTGCAGCGTGAGCCGCTGCGGATCGGCGGGATCCGGGGCCGTGCGGAACATGCTGGGCAGCACCAGGCCCGCGACCGCGTCGGTGGCCGGGGACTGGTCCGCCAGCAGGTGCGGGTTGAAGCCGGCGCCGATCCCGTCCATCGCGACCGTCACCGACAGGTCGGTGGTCTGGATCGGTGCCGGTGAGGTCTCCTGCGGGCTCTCCACGGCCGGCTCGGGGTCGGCGGTGCACCCGGCGACGAGGGCGGTCGACGCGAGCAGCGCCACCGGGGCCAGCAGGACCGGCGCAACACGCCGGCCGCTGCGCCGCCGGCCGCTGCGCCTGCGGCGCGGCGCCCCGCGGTGTGTCTGGTCACCCACCGATGCGTCAACTCCCCTCGGTCCGCTGCGCCCGCCGCCCGACGGGGCCCGTTCAGCCCGCCGCTTTGTCCCGCGCCTTGTTCCGCGAGCGCTGGCGCGCCCGGTCCGTACCGCTCAGGATGACCTTACGCACCCGCGTGACCTCCGGAGTGACCTCGACGCACTCGTCGGAGGCGCAGAACTCCATCGCCGCCTCCAGGTCGA
>CAYVJJ010000514.1:0-1984 GCA_964451655.1 uncultured Mycobacteriaceae bacterium
GAGAAGAAGCAGGTCCTCACCGAGTACGGCCTGCATGAGACGGACACCGGTTCCCCGGAGGCGCAGGTCGCCCTGCTGACCAAGCGCATCATCGGGCTGACCGAGCACCTCAAGGAGCACAAGCACGACCACCATTCGCGTCGTGGCCTGCTGCTGCTGGTCGGTCGCCGTCGCCGCCTGCTCAAGTACCTGCAGCAGGTGGACATCACCCGGTACCGTTCGCTGATCGAGCGTCTCGGGCTGCGCCGCTGAGCCGCCCGGTAGCCGACGCGTAGCGTCACAGGCCCGCCGCCGTCATCCTCGGTGGCGGGCCTGCGGCGTGCCGCCGTCGTCCGGGGCTGCGGCGGCGATGGTACTGTTCTGGGCAGGTTCGGCCGGTTTTCCGGCACGCGCCGTCTGACCCGGGGGTGTAGTGCGCCGCCGGATGTCCTGCGGCATCGGACCCGGTAGTTGCGGCCGCTCGATGATGAGTCGGCCAGGATACTTTGCGAGCCGACCATAATTTCATCGACCAGTACTTGCCGGCGACGATTCCGCCGACGGGGGCCTGGGCCTGTTCGTCCGCATGCGCTTTCGATGCCGTGCGGGGTCGCGCCCGGGCCGTCCGGATCCCGGAGATACCACAGGCGCTTGCGGCTGGTCCTCGGTAGTGGCCGCCGGACCGCTCCGGTCCGCGCACCGGGCGCCTCTCCCGGGCGATTCCGTCCCGGAAGGGCCGCCTTCGATCCTGCGCGCACCGTCTGCTCCGACGGCTTCGATCGACGACCTCCGCTGCGACCGATCCGGGTAGGCCCCGGCGGCATCCGTGCAGCACCTGCGTTCCGGGCCGGCGCGCTCCCCGGGGGGAGGCGCCGCGGAACACCACACGAGAAGAGAGTTCATGAGCGAAAACGATTACCTGGATGAGGGCGTCCACGAGGCGACCGCCGTCATCGACAACGGGGCCTTCGGCACCCGCACCATCCGCTTCGAGACGGGGCGGCTCGCCAAGCAGGCCGCCGGCTCGGTCGCGGCGTACCTCGACGAGGAGACGATGCTGCTGTCGGCCACGACGGCCTCCAAGCAGCCCAAGGACAACCTGGACTTCTTCCCGCTGACGGTCGACGTCGAGGAGCGCATGTACGCGGCGGGACGTATCCCCGGCTCGTTCTTCCGCCGCGAGGGCCGTCCCTCCACGGATGCGATCCTCACCTGCCGCCTGATCGACCGCCCGCTGCGGCCCACCTTCACCGACGGCCTGCGCAACGAGATCCAGGTCGTCATCACGGTGATGAGCCTGAACCCGCAGGACCAGTACGACGTGGTGGCCATCAACGCGGCGTCGGCATCGACGCAGATCGCCGGCCTGCCGTTCTCCGGTCCTGTCGGCGGCGTGCGCGTCGCCCTGGTGACCTCCGAGGCCAACCCGGCCGGCCAGTGGGTGGCGTTCCCCACCATCGAGCAGCTCGAGCACGCCGTGTTCAACATGGTGGTGGCGGGCCGCATCGTCTCCCCGGCCAGCGGATCGACGCCCGCCGACGTCGCCATCATGATGGTGGAGGCGGGCGCCAGCGACCATGCGCTCAGCCAGATCGAGGGCGGCGCCCAGGCGCCCAACGAGGCCGTCGTCGCGCAGGGCCTGGAGGCCGCGAAGCCCTTCATCGCCGAGCTGTGCCGTGCGCAGCAGGAGCTGGCGGAGTCGGCGGCCAAGCCGACCGGTGACTACCCGCTGTTCCCGGCCTTCCAGGACGACGTCTACTCGGCCGTCGAGTCCGCGGCCGCGGAGAAGCTCTCGCAGGCGCTGACGATCGCCGGCAAGCAGGACCGCGACGTGCGCACCGACGAGATCAAGGCGGAGCTGCTCGAGTCGGTGGGCCCGCAGTTCGAGGGCCGCGAGAAGGAGATCGGCGCGGCATTCCGGGCGTTGACGAAGAAGCTCGTGCGCCGGCGGATCCTCACCGACCACTTCCGCATCGACGGCCGCGGCATCACCGACATCCGCTCG
>CAYVJJ010000515.1:0-1982 GCA_964451655.1 uncultured Mycobacteriaceae bacterium
GGGGCCGACGGTGCTGGAGGTGCCCATCGAGGCGAAGGTGCCGCCGCTGCTGTGACGGCGGGAGCTCAGCGCCCCGTGGGCCGCAGCACGACCTCGGTGGGGTGGGCGTCGCCGGGGGTGCGCACCGCGTTGCCGACGGCGCGGGCGACGGTGGCCGGGGCCAGGAATCGGCCCGGGTCGTAGGCGCCGCCCTCGTACTCGACGATGGCCCGCTGCATCGGGGTGTCGATGCGCCCGGGGTGCACCGAGGTCACCCGCAGCGCCGGCTCCTCCTGGCGCAGCGCATCGCCGAAGGCCCGCAGCGCGAACTTGCTGGCCGCGTACGAGCCCCAGCCGGGGTTCGCCCGCAGCCCCGCACCCGAGTTGATCAGCACCACATGTCCACGGGCGGCGCGCAGTGCGGGCAGCAGCGCGCGTGTCAGCTCCACCACCGCGAAGAGATTGGTCTCGAACGCACGTCGCCACTGACCGGTATCCGACGCGGCGACGGTGCCCAGCTCGGCGACCCCGGCGTTGTGCACCAGCACGTCGAGCCGGTCGATGACGGCGGCCGCGCCCGCGACCTCGCCCGGGGAGGTGAGGTCCACCGGCCACGGGCGGGCGTCGCCGTACCCGGCGGCGAGCTCGTCGAGGCGGGCCCGGTCGCGTCCGCCCAGCAGCAGCCGGTGATCGCGGGCGAGGTCGTGGGCGATGGCGGTGCCGAGCCCGCTCGAGGCGCCGGTCACGAGGGCGATCGGATCGTCGATGTCACTGCTGGTCATGGGGATCCTCCGGGGATGGGTGCCGCGGCCGGCGGGGGCCGGGGTGCGGGTGGTCGACCGGGTGGGAAACTGGGCGTATGGGATCTGCGGCGCGCGACGGCGAGGAGGGACGGCTGATCGACTCCGAGGAGTTGCGCCGGGTGCTGGGCAACTTCTGCACGGGAGTCACCGTGATCACCGCGCTGCACGAGGGCCGGCCGCAGGGGTTCGCCTGCCAGTCGGTGACCTCGCTGTCGCTGGACCCACCGTACGTGTCGTTCTGCCCGGCCCGAAGCTCCCGCAGCTGGCCGTTGATGCGTGAGGCGGGGCGGATCTGCATCAACGTGCTCTCCCACGATCAGCTGGAGCTGTGCCGCCGGTTCGCCACCAGCGGTGCGGACAAGTTCTCCGGGACCCCGTGGGAGCCGGGCGCCAACGGGGCGCCGGCGTTGGCGGGGGTGCTGGCCCGGGTGGAGGCGGACGTGGAGCTGGAGCACGGCGCGGGCGACCACACCATCGTGATCGCCCGCGTCAGCGAACTGGACGTGCACCGGCACGCCGATCCGCTGCTGTTCTTCCGCGGCGCCTACGGCAGCTTCGTGCCGGCGTCGCCGTGGACCCGGTAGGACCCTGCCTACGCCCGGGACCGGACGGGTTCGCCTGCCGGTCCCGCCGGCGTTCCGGCCTCGTCGACGGCCTGCGCGGGCCCCTCGGCGGCGGCCTCGTCCTCAAGCATCTCCAGCTCGGTCTCGACGTGTCCGCCGGCGTCCCGGTCCCGTGGCCGCAGTGAGAGGAACCCGACGGCGATGAGGCAGCACAGCGCGGCCGCCCAGAACGGCGCCGCCATGGCGGGGTCTTCGTCGGAGCCGAACCACTCGGCCAGGTGCCCCACCAGGATCGCGGAGATGGCGCCGCCCATCCAGCGGCAGAAGTTGTACCCCGCGCTGGAGACGGAGCGCGCGGTGGTGGCCGAGCTCATGGCGGCGCCGGTGAACATGGTGTTGAGGACGCCGGAGACCAGGCCGGACACCACCACGCCGGTGACGATGAGCGCCTCCGATTCCAGCGCCGCACCCGAGGCGATGACGCACAGGACCACTGCGCACAGGAACACGGTGCCCATCAGGCCCAGGCGCTCGCCGAAGCGGGCCGCGACGCGGGGGGCGATGAACACGCCGGCGATGGCCACGCACACGCCCCAGCCGAAGAACACGAAGCCGATGTAGTAGGCGCCCTTGCCCA
>CAYVJJ010000516.1:0-1976 GCA_964451655.1 uncultured Mycobacteriaceae bacterium
GAACGCTGCGGCTACTTCCCCAGGGAACGCAGCGCCTTCTTGGCCTCGGCGAGCTCACGGGCCAGTTCCTCGACCCGCTGCTCGGCCTGGACCCGCGCCGACTCGAGCACCGCATCGACGGCCTTCGCCGCGGCGGGGACGTTCAGTGCGCCCACCGCCTGCACCACCGACTCCGCCCGGACCGGGACCGGCTTGGCTGATCGGGCGCCGCCACCGACGACGGTCACCGTCCACTCGTGGGGCGCGTCGGCGGCAGTGCCCTGGATCGTGACGGTGACCGCATCGCTGCCGCGCCGCTGACGGGGTCGGCGCTGCGGTGCCGCTGCCGCCTTGCGCACCGACGCCGCGCTCGCCGAGGACGTCGGCGCCGACTCCTTTCGCGCACCTGCGCCCGTCTTGGCCCCCGCGGCACTCGGCTTCGCCCCCGTCCGCGCGGAAGAGGGCTGCTGCGCGGCCCTTTCCACCTTCCCCACCGGAGCCTTCCCCACCGGAGCCTTTTTGGCCGGAGCCTTTTTGGCCGGAGCCCTCTTCGCCGATGCCGCCGGGGCCTTGCGCGTCATCCGGAGTTCCTCGGCCTCATATGAGAGTTCATCGTCCACCCGCCGCGGCTTCACCGTGAGCGTACGGCCGGTGATCGACTGGACCTTGGCGGAGGCGCCCTCAGGGACGTCGAGGGTGGGGATCGATTCCCGCAGGTACACCGTCGGCGTTCTGCCCTCCGACAACGCTGCGCGCAGTGCCGCAAGATCCTCGTCCGTCAGGGAGGCCGCCGCGGTGGCGGCCGAGCGCGATGCCATGGTCCGAGTCCTCTCAATACCGTTTTCCGGGGCCATCTTAGGATCCGCTACCGACGTTCCCGGACTGCACCGGGCCGGTTCCACCGCGCGTTCCGGCTGCGGATGCCCCCGCTCCCCCACGCCGAGTGCTCCGCAACGATACGATCGGACGGCGCGGGGTCGTACTGCGGTACCGGCCCGCGCGGCGGTTCGCGCCGAGAGGACGCCGCGGACCGGAGACCATCACCGGCGAAGGGGGCGCAGTGGACCGGCGGCGCAATCCCCGCGACGATGCCGCACCCGCGGACCCCGACCTGCCAGAGACCCCCACCTCTCCGTCGATCCGCTCGCGCTCACGCGATGAGGCCCGCGCCCGCGCACGGGCCGCGCAGACGCTCGCACCGCCGCGGGTCGTCGACGCCACCCGTAAGGCAATCGAGGGGTCCTTGCTGGGCGGGCAGCGCAGATACGACCGCTACCAGGTCTCCGAACTCACGGGCGTGCCGGTGGAGCGATGCACCGAGCTGTGGACGGCGATGGGGTTCGCCGTGCCCTCGGACGAGGAGTCCGTCAACTACACCGATTCCGACGTGGAGGCGCTGCGCATCCTCAAGCGTCTCACCGACACCGGGTTGCTGACGCCGGACGTGGTGGGCCCGATCGCGCGGGCCACCGGTCAGGCCATGTCGAGGCTCGCGGAGTGGCAGGTCTCCCTGGTCACGGACTTCGTGCTGGACGCGTTGATGGAGGAGCGCGGGAGCGGCGATCGGGCCGACGAGGAGAAGCAGTGGCGCTTCGGCGTCCAACCGTTCGACGAGGAAACGGTCACCACGATCGTCGTCGACACCGCCGAGGCGCTCCTGCCGATGATCCGCGGCCTGCAGGAGCATGTGTGGCGTCGCCACCTCGCCGCCACCTCCGAGCGGATCCTCCTGCGCACGCGGGAGGGCGACGACAGCCTCCCGCTGGCCATCGGATTCGCGGACATGGTCGGCTACACCCACCTGACGCGCCGCATCGACATCGCAGAGCTGGCTTCGCTGCTCGACCGGTTCGAGGCGATCTCCGCACGCGTCATCGCCGAGCACCACGGGCGCATCATCAAGAACGTCGGCGACGAGGTCATGTTCTCGGCCGACGACGCGGACACGGCGGCGGCCATCGGCCTCGCCCTGCAGGACGCGATAGGCGAGGTGGAGG
>CAYVJJ010000517.1:0-1973 GCA_964451655.1 uncultured Mycobacteriaceae bacterium
ACCGATGGACACCCGGGACGACCACGCACGCACGACAGATCACCCGCACCGCGCGCGATATCACGCAGACCACCCAGGACGACCACGCAGAAGGACTGAGGCCCACCGATGAGCTCGGCCGACTACACCGCGGACACCCTCGCGGGGATGAATGTGCAGCAGGTCATCTCGGAGGTCGAGGACGGCGGGGTGTCCGTCCCGCAGGACTACTCCGATGCACTCGCCGGGCTGCAGTCGGTCGTGTCGGAAGCGGAACATCATGGCCTCGAGCTCTCGGTGGTGGTGGTGCCGCACGACCAGTGGGGCAAGAAACTCGGCAGTTTCGAGGCCTACCCGGAGAAGCTCCGGGACCTGTCCACGGCGGTCGGCAAGTCCGAGGGCGGCACGGTCCTGACGCTCAGCCCCGGCCAGGTCGGCACTTACAGCGACACCCTCAGCCGCTTCACGCTCGAGTCCGCCGAGCACGCCGTGCAGAATCCCCGCTCCCCGGAACTGACGGTGACGGCGCGTCAGTTCGTCGACGAGGTGGGGCAGGACCCGTTCCCGTGGACCGCGGTGTCCGCGGTTCTGCTCGCACTCGTCGTCCTCGTCGTCGCCGGCGGCACGGTCTGGAACGTGCGGCGGGCCCGCCGCCGCTGACGGCGGACGATGCAGGCCGGGGCCACAGCCCGGCCATCACCGCCACCGTCCGCTCCTCGACGGCGCCGCGGCGGTCCGCCACGCGCATCGCACCGCATGGCCGCACCCCGCGCGGCGACACCGCCGGGGCAGATGGGACTCACGTCACCGGAATCGGGCCGATTTCGGCCACGGCACCGGATTCCGGCGAATTCCTCCGTATCTCCGATTGATCACCGCACCCTATTCCACCTGCACCTATGCGTATTACATCGCTGGTATTTGTGACAGAAGTTCACCATGGGGAGCGATCTGTCGTACGGTGCTACTGGCACGGATGTTGCGCAAGAGAGTCTTGTCGGCGTGTCGCGTCGGCGGAAAGTCGGGCACGGTCCACGCGGACATGACGGCTCAGGCGCGGCGTCCGGACTGTGCGGAGCGAAGGGAAGCGCCCCGCGCACGCTGCCGTGGCCGAGCGCGCCCGCCCAGCGGGTGCGCCCTGCGGCGAAACCGAGGGAGAACTTCGTGGGACGGACTGGACCGAGCGAGGCGCGATCCGAACATCATCGGCGTCCGCTCCGAGTGCACGCGCGCGTAGGGGCGGGGCTGCTCGTCGCAGGGGCACTGCTCCTGACATCACCGGGGACGGTGCTGGCGGTGCCGCCCCCGCCGCCCAACCCGTCGGACGCCCAATTGCGGCAGGCCACGGGTGCGGTGACGCAGGGCGTGGGGCACGTGAGCGAACTGATCAACCGCATCGCCCAGGCGGACCAGCAGCTGCAGGAACTGGTCGGCCGGGTGCAGATCAAGCGCGAAGCGGCGAACAAGGCGCTGGTGGACCTCCAGCGCGCACGGTCCGTGGCGGCGGAGGCCGCGGCGGCCGTGGAGACGGCGAAACGCCAGCTCACCGACGCCGGCGCGGCCATCGAACGGGCGCAGAAGCAGTTCGAGGAATACGTGTCGACCGGGTACCAGCAGGGTGCGCCCGTCGGCTCGCTGACGATGTTCCTGGGATCGGACGGCCCGGACGACGTGCTCAAACGCGCGGGGATCATGGAAGTGGTGCGCCAGGCCTTCGAAGAGGCGATGGTGAAACTGCAGCGTGCCCGGGCGGAGGAGGCCAACAAGGTCTCGGCCAACAAGGCCGCGAAACAGCGCGCCGACGCCGCGGCCGACGACGCCGCCGCCAAGGAGAAGGCCGCCCAGCAGGCGATCGCCGAGGCGGAGTCCGCGGCCCAGCAGCAGCAGGCCGAGCGCGCACGGATCGAGGCGAACAAGCGGCAGGCGGAGCAGGAGCTCGCCGAAGCGCGCGACAACGTGGACGGCCTGCAGTCCCAGCGTGAGGTCTACGAGGC
>CAYVJJ010000518.1:0-1962 GCA_964451655.1 uncultured Mycobacteriaceae bacterium
CGCCGCGGGCCTGGCCGCCGGGCTCGCCGCGTTCCTGCTCGCCGTCACCGAGGGCGGCGTATGGGGCTGGACGTCGCCGCGCACCCTCGGGTGCTTCGCGGCCGCGGCCCTCGTCTTCGGCCTGTGGGCGGTGCACCAGCTCAAGGTCCGCCGCCCGCTGGTGGACCTGCGCGTGAGCACCCGGCCGCAGGTGCTGTTCACCAACCTCGCCTCGATCGCGGTGGGATTCTCCATGTTCGGCATGGCACTGATCCCGCCGCAGCTGCTCATGGCCCCTGCCACGACGGGGTACGGACTCGGGTTGTCGATGACGCAGACCGGTCTGCTGATCGCCCCGAGCGGCGTCGTGATGTTCTTCTGCTCGCCGCTGTCCGCGCGCCTGAGCAACCGCTTCGGGCCGCGGGTGACCCTCATGAGCGGCAGCGCCGTCATCTCCGCCGGCTACCTGGTGGTGCTCGCCGTGCCCTTCGGCGCCGCGCAGATCGTCCTCGCCGCCATCGTGGTCAACGCCGGCATCGGCGTCGCCTACTCCGCGATGCCGGCCCTGATCATCGACGCCGTGCCCGTGAGCGAGACCGCCGCCGCCAACGGGCTCAATGCGCTCATGCGGGCGATCGGGACCTCGACGTCGTCGGCGGTGGTCAGTGCCGTGCTCGCGACGATGGCGGCGCCGGTGGCCGCGGCCGGCGCCCCCGCGGCGGACGTGCCCACCGCCGCCGGCTTCACCGTCGCCGCCGCGGTATGCCTGGGCGCGGCGCTGGTGTCCACGGCGCTCACCGCATGCGTACCGCGCACCCGGCCGGGCCGCCGGGCCCGCAGGCCCGCCGCCGGCATCCCCTGACCGTCACCGTGACGTCCGCCTCAAATCAAGGACCACGGTGCGCGGAATAATCGGGCCTGCTTACGATCATCGCGTGAGCACCTCCGATGCCCCCTCCGGCCGGACCCGCCGGCCGCGCAGCTGGCACCAGCGCGCCGGCATGCCGGTGCGGGTGTGGTTGATCCTCCTCGTACTCGCCGGCGTGTTCCACCGGTTCCTTCCGGAGTCGCGCTGGCTGCTGGTGCACATGTTCACGCTGGGCGCCGTCACCAACTCGATCCTCGTCTGGTCGCAGCACTTCACCGAGCGATTCCTGCGCGGCGAGGTGCCGCAGCGCACGCGGACATTCCAGCTGGCCCGGATCTACGCGCTCAACGCCGGCATCGTCGTCACCGTCGTCGGCGTGACCGGAGGGTGGTGGCCGGTCACTCTGGCCGGCTCCGTGATCGTGGGAGGCGTGGTCGCCTGGCACGCCGTCGGGCTGCTGTGGCAGCTGCGCGCCGCTCGCGCCGGCGGCACAGCCTGGCATGCCGACGGGGTCTGGTACTACATCTGCTCGGCTCTGCTGCTGCCGGCGGGCGCCGGCTTCGGCGCCACCCTGGCGCGCGGGCTCGACGACGACGCCCACGCCCGCTTCCTGTTGGCGCATCAGGCGATGAACCTGCTCGGTTTCCTGGGGCTCGCCGCGGCCGGCACTCTCATCGTCGTCTACCCGCGGATGCTCGGCATCGACGACGACGCCACGTCCGGCGGCACGCTGCGCAGGACGGTGCCGACGCTGTTCGCACTGCTCGCCGGGATCGCGGCGGTCACCGCGGGCTCCCTGGCGGGCATCGCCCCGCTGGCGGCCGTCGGTGTCGGCGTCTACCTGCTCGGCTGGGCGGCCGTCGCGCTGCCCACGGTCCGCCGCGCGTTCCGCACCCCCGGCGTCCGCCTCCAGCCCTGGTACGACGCGCTCTCGGTCTCGGCCGCACTGCTGTGGCTGGGCGGCTCGCTGATCGCGCTGCTGGTGATCGTCTCGACCGGGCCTCTGGACCCGGACCGGCTGGCCCCGTTGACGATCCCGATGGTCGCGGGCTTCGCGGGCCAGCTGCTGCTGGGCGTGATGAGCCGGCTGCTGCCCAGCCTCATGGGCTCGGGCA
>CAYVJJ010000519.1:0-1949 GCA_964451655.1 uncultured Mycobacteriaceae bacterium
TTCGCCAGCACCGGGTACATCATCACCAGCAGCCCGAGCGCGATGGGCACCGAGACGCCGCCCACCTGGACCCGGTCCAGGGCGACGTCCAGGTCCGGGACGGCGGCCCCCAGGCCCAGACCGGCCGCCATCGCCAGCAGGATCCACACCGCTAAGAACCGGTCCAGCACGGACAGTCCCGCGGCGGGCGCGGGCCTCGAGTCGACGCGTGCGCTCATGCCGTCGGGGCGGCGTCGCGCTCGACAAGGCCGGCCGGGCGGGTGAGGGCCGCGGCCAGGCGGTCCGTAGCCTCCGGACGCAGCCAATAGTGCACCCACGTGCCCCGCCGCTGCGAGCCGATGAGACCGGCTTCCCGCAGCAGCTTGAGGTGGTGGGAGATCGTCGGCTGCGACAGGTCGAACGCGGGGGTGAGCTCGCAGACGCACACTTCTCCCCCGTCCCGCGAGGCGATCAGCGACAGCAGCCGCAGCCGGACCGGATCGCCGAGCGCCTTGAACACCCGTGCCAGCGCGGCCGCATCCTGCGTGTTCAGCGGTGCGGTCAGCAGCTCCGGGCAGCAGGGGTCCTGTTTCGACATGAATCTATATTGACAGCCATCAAACCAGCGCGCAACATTGGATAGATATCTATCAATGCAGCTCTCGAGGAGGAACCATGTCCCGCGTCCAATTGGCGCTCAACGTCGCGGACCTCGACGCGTCGGTCCGCTTCTACACCGCACTGCTCGGCGTCGGGCCGGCCAAGCGCCGCCCCGGCTACGCCAACTTCGCCGTCGCCGATCCCCCGCTCAAGCTCGTGCTCATCGAGGGCGGGGCCGGGCAGGACACGCGGCTCGACCACCTGGGCGTCGAGGTCGGCTCCGGCGACGAGGTCCGCGCCGCGGCCGGCCGCCTGGCGGCCGCGGGGCTGGCCACCGTCGACGAGAACGACACGACCTGCTGCTACGCGCTCCAGGACAAGGTGTGGGTGCACGGCCCCGGGGCCGAGCCGTGGGAGTTCTACGTGGTGAAGGGGGACGCCTGACCCGCCCGCCGGCGGAGTGGCCTCCACCGGCGAATCCTGTCGGTGCCCCGGACTAAGGTGCTATGCACAACACGTTGGTACTTCTTCGGGGCGCGTCACGCGTGCGTCCGGGCGGGAACAAGGGGGCACATCCATGGCCTTGAGCAATCGCGACCGTGTGGGCCGCGCCTTCGAGAAGCTGGGCGCGGGCCTGGACGAATTCCTCACGCGGGTGTTCGACGGGAAGGTCCCCGCCGGTTACGACTGGACCGTGCTGCTGCAGAAGCGGGACGAGAAGAAGGGCATCTCCGGCAACACCTACAGCCGTGTCGACCCCCAATGCAGCCTGCGCATCATCGCGACCAACGTCACCGGACAGCTCCAGCCCGGCTGGTTCCCCCTCAACGATTTCCTCTCCCGCGCCCAGATGTCCTTCGCCAGCGAGCTGATGGAGGTGCGCAACAAGTGGGCGCACAACGGATCGTTCACGGGGGACGACGCCTACCGCGCCCTGGACACCATGGAGCGTCTGCTCACGGCCGCCGGCCAGCCCGAACAGGCGGGCGAAGTCCGCAAGTGGCGCGTCGAGATCCTGCGCATCTCGGCCGACCAGGCGGACCGCCGCAGCATCTCGTCCGGCACCGCCGAGGTCGGCTCGTCGGGCGTCACCCCGTGGCGCGAGGTGCTCCGGCCCCATGAGGACGTGGCCAGCGGCAATTTCCACGCCGCCGAGTTCGCCGCGGACCTGGCGATGGTGGCCCGCGGCGACGGCGACCCGGAGTACACCGACCCGGTCCCGTTCTTCCAGCGCACCTACCTCACCGAGGGGCTGCGCGACCTCATCGTCCGCGCCGTCAGGCGCCTGGGCGGCGACGCCAACGCCTCCCCCGTGATCAACCTGCAGACCAACTTCGGCGGCGGCAAGACGCACTCGATGCTGGCGGTGT
>CAYVJJ010000520.1:0-1934 GCA_964451655.1 uncultured Mycobacteriaceae bacterium
CAGCTTGGCCTCGAGCCCGGCCTTGTGCTTGAGCGCGGCGGCCTCTGCCTTCCGACGCGAGCGGCGCGACGTGCGATTCTTCTTGAACAGTCCCATACGAAGGCCTTCCGTGGTGTCTGCCGGGGCAGCCGCTGGTGACGGCGCTCCCCGCCGCGTGAGGGCATGGCCACCCCACCCTATGGCAGGGAATAGGCTCATGTGATGTGACCTCCCCAGCCGAACCCGGGACCCCTCCCGTCGCACCCCCGGCTCTGCGGGCGTCGGACCTGACCCGTTGCCGCCACCGGGTCGCCCGCGCCGCCGCGCTTCCGCGGGGGGTGCTGCTGCCGGACGACGCGGCCGGTGTGGTGCAGCGCAAGGAGGCGGCGGACGCGCACAGGGAGGATGTGCGCGCACGTCTGGAGGCCGACCACCGGCGGCGACGCGCCGGGGGGCGGTGGGAGGACGACGTGCACGCGGTGGAGCTCGCGGAGCGGGCGGAGCGCGACCCGGACGGTCTGCCGGCCCGCGCCTGGAACGTGCGGCTCCCCCGCGAGCGGGACACCCGGCGCGCCGGCGGTGTCGAGCTGCTGATCCGCGACGACGACCACGGCGGCTATGTCCCGGTGATCGTCGTCAACCACAAGGTGACCGACCCGGGAAGCGGGGCGATGACCTCGCCGATGACCCGGTGGGAGCCCGCGCCCGACCCGCACCGCAAGTTGCGCGGCCAGGTGCGCGACCAAGTACGCCTGGCCCACATCACCCGTATGCTCGAGCGTCTCGGGCTGGCCACCCCGGCGCAGGTCGGCGGTGTGATCGGCTACGACGCGGACTGCATGGTGACCTACGAGCTCGGCGGGGAGGGCGGGATCCTCGAACAGTACGATGCACGGTTCGCCGACAGGCTCGCCGTCGCCCGCGGGGAGGCGGCCAGCGCGCCGGCCAGGGTCTCCGAGTGCGGCTCGTGCCCGTTCTGGGGCGATCTCACCGCGCCGGACGGCTCGACGGTGCCGGGGTGCGGGACCGTGCTGCGCGCCAAGCACGACGTCACCCTGGTGGCCGGCGGGCATCGGGGCGCGATGCTACGCGCGGCCGGGATCGACACGGTCGACCGGCTCGCCGCGTGGCAGGGGGCGGCGCCGGAGGAATGGCGTGGCCGCGGATTCGACGACGCCGTGGTGACCGCCCGCGCGTGGCTGGTGGACGAACCGCTGGTGCGGCGCACCGCCCGCGTGAGCGTGCCGCGCGCCGACGTCGAGGTGGACGTGGACATGGAGAGCTTCCATGAACACGGCGCCTATCTGTGGGGCACGCTCGTCACCGATGCCGGCGTGGACCTGGGCTACCGGCCGTTCGTCACCTGGGACCCGGTGCCCACCGACGACGAGGCCCGCTCGTTCGCCGAGTTCTGGACGTGGCTGATGCGGTTGCGCGACGGGACCTTGGAACAGGGCAGGACCTTCGCGGCCTACTGCTACTCGCAGAACGCCGAGAACAAATGGCTGCTGGGCTCCGCGACCCGGTTCCAGGGGTATCCGGGGGTCCCGTCGGTGGGCGAGGTGCGCGGGTTCATCGAGTCGGACCACTGGGTGGACCTCTTCGAATACGTCGTCGAGCATTTCGTCAGCGCGCGCGGGCGGGGATTGAAGGTGCTCGCCCGGTTCGCCGGATTCGACTGGCGTGACGACGATGCCGGAGGGGAGGCGTCGATGGCCTGGTACCGGGAGGCGGTGGGGCTCGACGGGCCCGGCGACGGCGACCCGGCCCAGCGCACCCGCGTGCTCGAATACAACGAGGACGACGTGCGGGCCACCAAGGCGCTGCGCGAGTGGATGACCGACGAGGCCACCGGCGCCGTGCCTGCGGTCGACGACCTGCCCGTGCCGGGCGAGTCGGAGCTGCTCGCGGCGGAAACGGCGCTGGGGTAGACGGCCGGGCCGGTGCGGACGCGT
>CAYVJJ010000521.1:0-1929 GCA_964451655.1 uncultured Mycobacteriaceae bacterium
CCGCAGGGACCGCAGGGGGACCCGGCAACGGCCACCCCTTGGTGGCAGGCAGGCTATGCCGAGGGGTTCGCTGACGGCGAAGCGTGCCCGAACTTCCTGGGCCTGTGCAACTACGGGGGTGACTTCGACCCGGAGGTGCCGGCGGGATATACCCCGGAGCAGGCGTTTGGGTATGTCGCCGGATACACCGCCGGGTTCAACATCGGGGCGTACACCGACATCGACATCACGCTGCCCTGACACCAGACCGACAACAAGTCCGGCGTCCCCATCACCTGGCAGGTGGCGGGGACGCCGGATGCGTTCTGCAGTTGTCACTCGGGTTTCAGCAGCGGCACCGAGCCCGCACCGCACGATCATCAGGCCTCACGGCCGCCCGATGCGCACCCGCCAGACCTCCGGCCCCTCCTCGAGGTACTTCCAGGTGAAGTCACCCTCGTGCTCGGCGGCGAACTGGTAGTACAGCGGCTTCGGGTCATGGTCGTTGACCAGCACGAAGCCCTCCCCCGGGCTGCACGCGCCGTAGCTTTCGAAGATCAGCTGGTGGCGCCGCGCGGGCGGCTCGGTGCGCACATCCAGAATCGTGTCCTCTGCCGGCATGCGTCGTCCTCTCCGCGGCCGGCCCTCACCGGCCGCATTATTTACCGGATTATTGTGCATGAAACTACGCCTGCGGAACCCCGTCGGCAAGCCCCTGCTGCACAATGGCCCCATGCGCACCGTTGCCGAGCACCGCGCCATCGTCGCGGGTCTGCTGCCCTTCTCCACCGCCGTCGCGGAGTTGCCGCTCACCGAGGCCGCAGGCCGTCCACTGGCCGCCGACCTCGTCGCCCCGCGCGCGCTGCCCGCCTTCGACAACTCCGCGATGGACGGCTACGCGGTGCGGGCGCAGGACGTCGCCGGCGCCTCCGGCGACGCACCCGTCGTGCTGCCTGTGGCCGCGGATGTCCCCGCAGGCCGCACCGACGCCCCGCCCCTGGCGCCCGGGACCGCGCACCGGATCATGACCGGCGCCCCCGTCCCCGCGGGAGCGGACGCGATCGTGCCGGTCGAGGACACCGACGCCCCCGGCACCGGGGCGGTCCCCGAGCGCGTGGCCGTGCGTCGCGCCCCCACGCCCGGCCGCCACATCCGTCCCGCCGGCAGCGATGTCACCGCCGGCAGCACCGTCCTGAACGCCGGGTCCGCGCTGGGCGCAGCACAACTGGGGCTGCTCTCCGCGCTCGGGCTCCCCACGGCGTCGGTGTTCCGCCCCCACAAGGTGCTGGTGCTGTCCACCGGCAGCGAGTTGGTGGAGCCGGGACGCGACCTGCTGCCCGGGCAGATCCACGAATCCAACGGGATCATGCTGGCCGCCGCCGCACGCGAGGCGGGCGCGGCCGCCGAGCAGGCGCACTTCGTCGCCGATGACGCGGACGCGTTCCTCGCCGTCCTGCGCGGATCGGACGCCGACCTGATCGTCACCTCGGGCGGAGTGAGCATGGGCGCCTACGAGGTGGTCAAGGACGCGTTGGCGGGCCGCGGAGTGGAGTTCGTGCGCGTCGCCATGCAGCCCGGCAAGCCGCAGGGGGCCGGGCAGGTGGACGGCACGCCCGTGATCGCCCTGCCCGGCAATCCGGTGAGCTCGCTCGTGTCCTTCGAGGTGTTCGTGCGGCCTGCCCTGCGCGCCGCGATGGGGTTCCGCAACACCGAGCGGCCCCGCCGCCGCGCGGTCCTGTCCGAGCCGCTCACGGCCCCCGCGGGCAAGACCCAGTTCCGCCGGGGCGTGTTCGACCACGAGACCGGCACCGTCAGCACCGTCGGCCCTCCCGGCTCGCACCACCTGCGCTGGATGGCCGCCTCGAATTGCCTGCTGGAGATCGCCGCGGACATCGACAGCCTCGACGCCGGCGCCGAGGTGACCGTCTGGGATCTGGAGAACTGACCGCC
>CAYVJJ010000522.1:0-1918 GCA_964451655.1 uncultured Mycobacteriaceae bacterium
CGCTGCAGGACCGCCCGGTGCGGGTGGACCGCGAGACGCTGACCCTCGGCTACGCAGGCGTGTACTCGTCGTTCCTGCGCCACGCCGAGACGGCCGCCCAGCGCTACGACCTCGACGTGCGCGACATCCTGATGGAGTGCGGCGATCGCAAGCTCGTCGGCGGGCAGGAGGACATGATCGTCGACATCGCGCTCAACCTGGTGGCCGAGCGCGAGGGTGAGGACGAGGGCGCGGCCTAGCGGCGCAGCGTCACCGGGTCCGGTGCGACCCAGTGCCCGGCGCCCCCGCAGCGGACCGCCGCAGCGGGGGCGCCGGGCCGCGTCAGCCGAGTTCCACGGTGCCGTGCTCGTCGACGTGCCAGCCGGGGTTGTGCGCGATCTCCCACAGGATCCCGTTGGGGTCCTCGACGTGCGCATGGAAGACGCCGCCGAACGCGCCGTCCTCCGGCGGCGTGCGCACCGTGCCGCCCGCCGCGCGCATCGCGTCGACGGTGGCGACGACCTCCTCGCGGCCGCCCACGTTGTGCGCCAAGGTGACTCCGGAGACACGGGCCCGCGCGGAGCCGGCCGCGACGCTCTCGGCGGGGGCGAGATCCCGATCGAACATGCCGGCGTCGAAGAGCCCCAGCACCTGCCCGGGGGCGCTCTGGAAGAAGAGGATCTCCCCGGGCACGTCCATCAGCGGCCGCCAGCCCAGGCCGTCGGCGTAGAAGCGCCGCGCGGCGTCGAGGTCCGGCGTCGCGAAGGTGATGAAGTCGATGCGTCTGTCCATGGGGCCGGACGCTACGCGGTGGCGGCCTCGTCCGACAAGGGTTCGTCCGTGAGGGAGACCGTCTCGACGACGTCGATCCCGTGGGCGGCCAGCGCATCGCACCCCGTGGTGCGCACCGCGTGTTCGTCCGCCTCGCACGTGAGCAGGCGCACCGAGCGGATGCCGAGGTCTGCGAGCATCTGAGCGGCCACGTGCAGATCGTCGGCGGTGGGCTCCGGCGGGAGGGCCGGGGCCGCCGCCTGCGCGCCGTCGACCGCGTAGGACGCCAGCGTGTGGACGAGACCCTCGCCGTGGGCGCCGTCGCCGCGCAGGTAGACCACCGCGCCGGAATCGGCGTCGCCCACGGCGTCCATGGCCGAGCCCAGGTCGTGTCCGCAGGCGCACCGCACCGAGCCGAACACGTCGCCGGTGAGGCACTCCGAGTGGATGCGCACCGTGACCGGGCCGGCCTGCGCTGCGGGCTCCCCGGCCGGTGCGGGCGCCGTGGGGCGTCCGGAGAGCAGCGCCACGTGCTCGCGCCCGTCGACGGTGCCGGTGTAGCCGACGGCGCGGAAGGTGCCGTGGGTGGTCGGCACGTTCGCCACCGGCCCACGCTGCACCAGCTGCTCGTGCGTGCGACGCCATGCGGCCAGGTCGGCGATGGTCACGAGTGCCAGCCCGTGCCTGTCGGCGAACTCGCGCAGTTCCGGTGTGCGGGCCATGGTGCGCGGATCCCGTTCGCTGACGATCTCGCAGACGACGCCGACCGGGTTCAGCCCGGCGAGCCGCGTCAGGTCGACGGCGGCCTCGGTGTGCCCGGGGCGCACCAGCACGCCGCCGTCGCGGGCCCGCAGCGGCACGACGTGGCCGGGGCGGGTGAGGTCGACGGCCCGGGAGGACGGGTCGGCGAGCACCCGGGCGGTGCGGGCGCGGTCGCGTGCGCTGATGCCGGTGGTGACGCCGTCGCGCGCGTCGACCGCCACGGTGTAGGCGGTCCGGTGCGGGTCTTCGTTGTCCCGGTGCATCGGGGGCAGGTCGAGCCGGTCGCAGTCGGGACCGATCAGCGGCACGCACAGGTAGCCCGAGGTGTAGCGGACCATGAAGGCGACGAGCTCCGGGGTGGCCTTCTCCGCGGCGAAGATGAGGTCGCCCTCGTTCTCGCGGTCCT
>CAYVJJ010000523.1:0-1914 GCA_964451655.1 uncultured Mycobacteriaceae bacterium
GCAAGGTGCGCGAGGTGCTGCTCGAACAGCGCGGCGGTGTCGGTGAAGGTGTCGTCGCCGTACTGGCCGAACACCTCGAAGCTCACCGCGCCGAACAGTGCCGCCCATGTCAGCACCCCGCGGGAGAGTGCGTCGTCGGGGAGGGCGAGCCCGAATTCGTCGCGGATGCGGGCGAAGTCGGCCGCCAATCCCGCCGGCGCCGCATCCGGATTGCCGGAACCCGCCGCGCCCTCGACAGCGGAGGCCCCGCCGCCCGGCGCATCCGTATGTGCCGCATCGCGGTGCGCACGGTCCAGGATCCCGATGAGGGCGACGATCACGCGTGTACCCGGTGCCGTGGTCTGCTCGCCGGGTGCCTCGTATCCGGGCACGGGCGTGCCGTAGAGCAGGCCGTACCGTGCGGGCTCGCGCAGCGCCCAGGCCCGCACCGCCGTACCGAGTTGCTGGAATTGCCGGCGCGGCGCCGCGTGCGGATCGACGGCCGCGTCCACCTCGTCACCCAGCTCGTCGTAGGCGTCGACCACCAGCAGCGTCAGCAGCTCGTCGCGGTTGCGGACGTACCGGTAGACCGCCGACGAGACGACGCCGAGGTCCCGCGCCACCGCTCGCAGCGACAGTGCGGCCGGGCCGGAGGCGATCAGGTGGCCGCGTCCGATCCGGACGATCTCGCGCATGGTCTGTTCGCGGGCGCGTTCGCGCGGAGTACCGGTCATGGGGCTAAGAATCCCGCATGAAGCGAGCACTGTCAATAAAAGTGAGCAGTGCTCTTGACAATGCTCGCGGGCGGGAGGACTCTCGTTTGTGAGAGCACTGCTCTCGGAAGCATCGAGGAAGGGATCGTCATGACTGAATCGCATGCCGTCGTCACCGGCGCCGGCCCCGTGGGCACCACCGTCGCGCTGCAGCTGGCGCACAGCGGGGTGCCGGTCCGACTGCTGACCCGCTCGGGCAGCGGCCCCGCCCATCCGCTGATCGAACGCATCCGCGCGGACGTCGCGCAGCCCGGCGCGCTCACCGCGCACGCGGCGGGTGCGCGCGCTTTGTACCACTGCATCCACGGCAGCGCCTACAGCGCCGCCGCGTGGGAGCGCGAACTGCCGGCCTCGGACAGGATCGCGATGGATTCCGCTGCCGCGGAGGGCATTCCCGTGGTCTTCCCGGAGAGTCTGTACGCCTACGACCTGTCCGTCATGCCGCTGACGGAGGACACCGCGCGCAACGCCCGGCGCGGCAAGATGGGGGTGCGGGCCCGGCTGCTGCAGGCCCGCGCCGAGCATCCGGCCGCGACGGTCAGCGTGGCGGCCTCGGACTTCTACGGGCCCCACGTGCGCATGGCCCACGCCGGGGAGCGGATGGTGCCGCTGGTGCTCGCGGGCAAGAAGGTCACCGTGATCGGCGATGCCGACGTTGCGCACTCGTTCACCTACGTGCCGGACCTGGCGGCCGCGATGATCGCCGCCGCCGGCGACGAGGCCGCGTGGAACCGGGTGCTGCACGCCCCCACGGCGCCGGCCCCGACGCAGCGGCAGATGGTCGAGACGGTCGCGGCGGCGGCCGGTGTCCCCGTGCCCAAGGTCGCGGTGCTTCCGGCGTGGACGCTGCGGGCCCTGGGCGCGGTGGTCCCGTCGGTGCGGGAGATGGCGGAGATGATGCCGCAGTTCACCGCGGAGTTCGTCATCGATTCCGCAGCGACGGAACGGCTGCTGAATCTGAGCCCGACGCCGCTCGCCGACGGCGCTGCGGAGTCCGTGCGGTGGTGGCGGGACGGGGCGGCGCAGGCGGCGGCCTGACGCGGGGCGCGGCAGAGATTTCACCCGGCCGTCACCCGCCTGTCGCGTGTTGGTGCCTCGTCCGACGGGCCAGGTCACGTACCGTCGGAATCAGCGGGCAGCGGGGAAGCTGTCCGTCCGGGAG
>CAYVJJ010000524.1:0-1913 GCA_964451655.1 uncultured Mycobacteriaceae bacterium
GGCCGAGCACGACGAAGTACACGCCCAGCGCCAGGACGATGACACCGATCGCGACCTTGGCGTTCATCACAGGTCCAGGAGGTTCTCGAGCCCCACGGTGAGTCCGGGACGCGACTGCGCCCGGCGCACGCCCAGCAGCACGCCCGGAGCGAAGGAGTCGCGGTCGATCGAATCGTGCCGGATGGTCAGCGTCTCGCCCTGCGTGCCCAGAAGAACCTCCTGGTGTGCGACCAGTCCGGCCAGGCGCACCGAATGCACGTGCACCCCGTCCACGTCCGCGCCGCGAGCCCCGTCGAGCTCTTTGGTGGTCGCGTCCGGCGAGCGCTCCGCCATGCCCGCCGCACTGCGCGCCTCCGCCACCAGCTGCGCGGTGCGATAGGCGGTGCCTGAGGGCGCATCCGCCTTGTTCGGGTGGTGCAGCTCGATCACCTCGACGGACTCGTAGAACCGCGCGGCCTGCTGCGCGAAGTGCATCGACAGGACCGCGCCGATGGCGAAGTTGGGCGCGATCAGCACGCTCACCTCCGGCGCGTCCCGCAGCCAGCCGCGCACCGTGTCGAGGCGCCCGGCGTCGAATCCGGTGGTCCCGACCACCGCGTGGATGCCGTGCGACACCGCGAACTCCAGCGTGCCCATGACCACGTCGGGATGGGTGAAGTCCACGATCACCTGGGCGCCGGCATCGACCAGTCCGCTCAGCGCGTCGTCCTTGTCGATGCGCGCGACCAGTTCCATGCCGTCCGCCGCCTCGACGGCCCGGCATATCGCCTGCCCTACGCGGCCGTCCGATCCCACTACGCCGACGCGAATCGCCACGTGCTCACCCTTTCCCTGGTCCTGCGCTCGTTCCGCGACCGTACCCGGTGCGCTATCCGCCCCGGACACCGTCCGGTGACGAGCCTACGCAGCGCCGGCGTGCCCGGTGCAGGCCGCCGTCGCGCCCGCGCATACGCCCCGCGCGTGCGGGCTGCGACGGCCGGCGCTCACGCACGCCTGCCGGTCACTGCATGCAGTTCGGCCGGGAGGGCCGACGCCCCGGCGTAGGGTCCCACCACCACCGCGGTGCGTGGCCGCCGGAGAAGTTCATCCGCCACGGCGCGGACATCATCCCGGGTCACCGCGGCGATACGGTCGAGGCTCTCGGCGAGCGGCACGTGCCATCCACGGCCCAGCTCCCCCGCCCCGAGGCGGCTCATGCGCGCCCCGGAGTCCTCCAGCCCCAGCACCATGCCGCCGCGCAGAGCACCGCGGCTGCGCGCGCACTCCTCCTCGCTGATGCCGTCGCGCCGGATGGCCTCGAGCACGTCGTCGACCTCGCCGGCGACGGCGGCCAGGTTCTCGGGACGGCACGCCGCGTAGATCGAGAAGACCCCCGCGTCCGCGTAGCTCTCGATGCCCGAATACACCGAGTAGGCCAGTCCCCTCGATTCGCGGATCTGTTGGAACAGGCGGGAACTCAGCCCACCTCCGAGAGTGTGGTTGAGCACCGCCAGCGGCCATCGGTTCTCCGACTCGCCCCGGCCGAAGGTGGGGATGCCGATCGCGGCATGCGCCTGCTCACCGTCGTGCTGATGCACCACGGCGCCGCCGGGGCCGCCGGCATCGACGCGCCCCGTGCGCACCGGCGCGGGGTCCGCGTGCGGCGCCGAGTCCTCCCCTGTGGCCGCCCGTGCGAGCTCGACGACCACATCGTGGTCGACGTTGCCCGCCACCGCCAGCACCATCGACTGCGGCCGGTACCGCTCACCGTGGAACGCGCGGATGCCCCCGGCTGTCATGGCCTCCACCGACACCGCCGATCCGATGACCGGACGCCCCAGCGGGTGGTCTCCGAAAACCGATTCGACCAGCAGGTCGGCGGCGAGGTCCTCCGGGTCGTCCTCGCGCATCGCGATCTCCTCGAGCACCACCTC
>CAYVJJ010000525.1:0-1910 GCA_964451655.1 uncultured Mycobacteriaceae bacterium
AGGAGGACTGAGCGTGCTCGGATACCGCTCGTTCTTCCGCTTCCGCGACGAGCCGCACGCCGAGCAGGCCCTGCACGGGCAGCTGTTCCGCTGGCTCACCAGCAAATCGTGGGACGCGGGGAAGCTGGTCGAGGGCAGCACGCAACGGATCTCCCCGCGCACATCCGGCACCCTCGTGCGCATAGGCGGGCACACGGACGGCGACGACGGCGGCGAGAGTGCCCAGAGCACGCGGTTCGTCTTCGACGAGGACGGCCTGGGCGGCACCTGGACGACGTCGGTGACCCTGCACCTGGAGGCGGGCGGGGCGTCCGGCTGGGTGTGGTTCGACATCGACAGCCCCGATTCCGGGCCGCAGCCCAAGCCGCCGCGTATCGCCGGTGATCTGCTGCGCTCGGTCACCGGACGCGACGGCGACCACGTCCTCACCGGTCAGGCCCGCATCGCACGGCGCACCCAGGCGGCCGAGATCCTCCAGTCGATCGAGGATCCGCGGCGGCGCGGGCTGCTGTTCCTCGCCGGCACCGACGATGTTCTGCCGCTGGACAAGTGGACGCAGTACGTCCGGGGGATCCTGCACGACACCGTCGGCCTGGCGTCCGCACACGTCCTCGACGCGGAGACGACCGCACTCGTCAACTCGTGGCTCCCGGCCACACACCGCATCGCGCCCGGCACCGTGCGCACCTTCCGACCCGACGTCGACGTCGACGATCCGCTCGACGGTGAGCGTCACCGGATCCTCGGCACCCGCCGCATCATCCGAGACGAGGCCCGCGCGCTCCGCAGCCTCCTCGCCCACCAGGCGCGCAGTCTGTCCGTCACCGCTCCCCTGCCCCGCGACGCCGTGGCGGTCGATGAACAGCTGCGCCGCCGCATCGACGAGGCGCTGCTCGACCGCGCGGTGCCGACCGACGCCGATGACGACACCGGCCCCGCCCCCGCCCCCGCGCAGGCCGACGGTGAGGGCACCGCCGCGGCCACCGTCACGCCGCCGGTACCGCCGATGTCCGACGCGCCGCCGCCCCCGGCCGGCAACGTCGCCCACCCGGTTCTCCGGGTCCTGTCGTCGGTGGTGAAGGACGTCCTCGGCGCTGTGTCCGTCACCGAATCAGCAGTCCGCACCCTGGGCGCCCTCGCACGGCGGGCGCAACGCACCGCCACGGCCCGGGAGGACCTGGAGGAGCGGCTCGCCCGGCTCGAATCCGAACGCGCCGCGGCCGACGACGAGAACGTCCTGTTGCGCGGCATGCTCGAGGACGAACAGCTCGAGCGCGGGCAGGCGGACAAGGACCGCGCCGACGCGGAACGCCACCTGCGGCATGTGCGCACCGAGCTCGCACGCATGGGCCAGGCCGAGGCCGCGTGGTCCGAACCCGAGGATGACCCGCTCGACAACCGTCCCGGCAGCCACGACGATCTGCTGCTCAGATTCGACGACCTGCCCTTCGTCGAGTTCACCGGGGACGCCGCGACCACGCACGACCTGGACAAGCACGACCCCCTGGGCACCTGGGCCGGCAAGAGCTGGGACGCGCTGCTGGCGCTCAACGACTACTGCCGGCTGGTCCGCGGCGGGGAGTTCCACGGCAGCGTGCACCACTACCTGATGGACACGCCGGGGAGCTGCCGCGGCTACCCCGCCCGCAGCCACGCGGCCGACGAAAGCGACTCGGTGCGCAACTCCGCCAAGATGCGAGGACCGCGCACTCTGCCGGTCCCGTCCAGCGTCGACCCGGACGGGAGCATCTTCATGGGCGCACACTTCAAGATCAGCCGCTTCCGCGGGATCAGCCCGCGCATGCACTACTACGACGACGCCTCCGGCACCGGGAAGATCTACGTCGGCTACATCGGCCCCCACCTGCCGACGACGCTGACGAACTGACCGCCGGCGTCGTACGGATCGG
>CAYVJJ010000526.1:0-1896 GCA_964451655.1 uncultured Mycobacteriaceae bacterium
GCAGGGTCGCGGGGCACAGGCACGGACGCCGCACGGGCGCGGGCCGGGGCAGACGGAGGAAGGAGGCGCCGTGCAGGAGGCGGACGAGCGTACGGGCACAGGGACGAAGACGCGCACGCTGCGCGACGAGCAGAAGGCGCGCACCCGGTCGGCACTGCTGCAGGCGGCGCGCGGGCTGTTCGTCTCCCGCGGGTACGCCGGGGTGACCATCGACGACATCACCCGCGAGGTCGGCTGCAGCCGCGCCACCTTCTACCTGCACTTCAGCAACAAGATGGACGTGCTGGCGCGGATCAGCGCGGAGACGATGCAGCAGCGGGCCGCCGCGGTGTACCGGGACCTGGATGCGGTGCTGGAGACCGGCTCGCGCGCGGAGTTCGTCGCCTGGGTGGTGCGGGCGCTGGACTGGTTCGACCGCAACCGCGACATCCTGCCGACGTGGGACGAGGCCCTGGCCGCCGAACCGGAGTTCCAGACGGTGGCCCGCGATTCGATCGTCGCGCTCACCGCCGCCATGCCCCGCTACCTCGCGCGCTGGCCCGCAGGACGCCGGGACGAGGCGCGGTTCCGGGTCGAGCTGCTGGTGACGCAACTCGAGCGGTACTTCACCCGCTCGGCCGTGCAACGGACCATCGAGTTCTCCGGCCCCGCCGCCGCGGAGATCCTGGGCGACATCTGGTTCCCCGCCCTGCAGGCGCCGGGGCACGGCGGCTGAGCGGAACGGGGGCCGCCGGCACGCCGGGCCGGCCGCCGTCACCGCGACGCTCAGTGCTTGGGCGCTCAGCACCTGGACGGCGCCTGGACGGTCAGCGCCTGGATGCTCAGTGCCTGGATGGTGCCTGGACGCTCAGAGCTTGCGCAGGCGCACCCGGTTGATCGAATGGTCGGCGTCCTTGCGCAGCACCAGCGTGGCGCGCGGACGGGTCGGCAGGATGTTCTCCACCAGGTTGGGCCGGTTGGTGGTGTGCCAGATCTCCTGGGCCGCGATGGTGGCGTGCTCGTCGGAGAGTTGCGAATAGTGGTGGAAGTGCGCCTCCGGGTCGGCGAAGGCGGTGCCGCGCAGGGCCAGGAAGCGTTTGACGTACCAGTTCTCGATGTTCTCGATCCGGGCGTCGACGTAGATCGAGAAGTCGAACAGGTCCGAGACCATCAGCCGCGGGCCCGTCTGCAGCACGTTGAGCCCCTCGAGGATGAGGATGTCCGGCTGGCGCACCACCTGCTTCTCCCCGGGCACGATGTCGTAGGAGATGTGCGAGTACACGGGCGCCGCCACCTCGCGCGCACCCGACTTGACCTCGGTGACGAACCGCAGCAGCGCCCGCCGGTCGTAGCTCTCCGGGAACCCCTTGCGGTGCATGATGCCGCGGCGCACCAGCTCCTTGGTGGGGTGCAGGAACCCGTCGGTGGTCACCAGATCCACCCGCGGGTGCGTATCCCACCGCGCCAGCAGCGCCTGGAGCACGCGGGCGGTGGTGGACTTGCCGACGGCCACGCTGCCGGCCACCCCGATGATGAACGGGACCTGGCGCTCGGGGTGCTTCTCGCCGAGGAAGGTGGCGGTGGCCGCGAACAGCCGCTGGCGGGCCGCCACCTGCAGGTGGATCAGACGGGACAGCGGCAGGTAGACCTCGGCGACCTCCTTGAGGTCGATCTGCTCGCCGAGGCCGCGCAGCTTGTAGAGGTCCTCCTCGGTGAGCACCTGCGGCGTCGACATGCGCAGGGCCCGCCAGCTGCGGCGGTCGAACTCGATGTACGGGCTGGGCTCGGTCATCCGCGACACGGACGCACCCCCCGGGCGCAGGCGGGACCGGCGTCCGAACTCCGCGCGGCGGACACGGCCCGGCGGGCCGGGGACGGGGGCAGACGGTGGCTTGTCGAGTCGCCGTACATGACGGT
>CAYVJJ010000527.1:0-1890 GCA_964451655.1 uncultured Mycobacteriaceae bacterium
CGTGCTGCGGGGGCCCGTGCTGCGGGGGCTCTGCTGCGGGCCCGGGGGCCTCGCCGTCGTCCACGGTGCCGTGCACCGCCTCCACAGCCGTGTCGGCCCGGCGGATCGCGTAGAAGGTCACCAGCAACGCGATCGCCGCCAACGGCCAGCCCATCGCGATGCGGGCGAACGCGAGCCACCCCGTCTGGTCGGAATCGTAAAGCTGCGACTGGACCAGGTACCGCGCGCCGAACACCACGACCCATCCGAGCGTGGCGATGTCGTAGAGGCGACGCGCCCGCTGCACCCCGCGCCAGCGCGACGGTTCGCCGTTGAGCGCGTTCCAGATGACGCCGACCAGCGGCCAGCGCACCAGCACCGACAGCAAGAACGCACCGCCGTACACCAGTGAGGTGTAGATACCGAACAGGAAGTAGCCCTTGGCGGTGCCCGTGCGGTGCGCGATGTAGGCGCAGATGCCCACTCCGATGAATCCCGAGACCGCGGGCTGGATCTTCTCGCCCCGCACCAGCCGCCACACCAGGATGGCCGCCGCGGTGCCGAGTGCCGCGTAGAGCGCGGGCTGCAGGCTCCACAGGGCGTTGACGGGGACGAACACGAGGATGGGCAACGTCGAGTAGACGAGCCCCCCGATGCCCCCCATCTGTTCGAGAAGGGTCTCCTGGCGTTCCTGGTCCTGCGTCACCGTTCGAGGGTGCCACATGACGGCGGTGCGTGCCCCCGCGCTGTCACCTCAGGGCTCACCCTGCAGCTCGTAACACGGGTTGTACAGGACCTTGGAGCCGTCGCGCTCGCCCAGCCTGCCACGGACCTCTATGGTCCGGCCGGGCTCGATACCCGGGATGCGGCGGCGCCCGATCCACACGAGCGTGACCGTGTCGTGCCCGTCCCAGAGCTCCGCTTCCATGCCCGCAGCGCACCCGCGGGCACCGGCGGACACGGTCCGCAGGCGGCCGACCATCGTGATCTCCTCGCCGCGCACGAAATCCGTCGCCGGGCGGGCGCCCGCGGCTTCGGTGGCCGCACACATCTCCTTGGTGTCGCGATCGTCGACGTCCTCTGTCAGCCGCTGGGACAGACGGCGGAAGTAGCCCTTCGCCGCAGTGGCCATGACGCGCTCCTGGTGACGCAGTGCTGTCGCGGTTCGCCCGCCTTGCACCGCCACCCTAGACCCGGTCGGCGGGCGTTTTCATCCGGGTTTCAAGATCGACACGTGCCCGTGACCTCCGAGGCCCCTGCGGCGGTCGTCACGCCTGGTGCGGGACCCGACGGCGGCGGCTCGCGCCGCCCGCCGGGCACCGTGGCGCACAGGACCCGGTCGGCATCACGGCGGTGGTCGGCGGCCCCTCAGGCCTGGTCGCCGTCGCCGCTGCGGCGGAACTGCTGCATCGCCGACCCGTTGGGGTTCTGCCGCGGGCGCTGCTGCTCCGCACCGCTCGCGGAGGAACCGTCGGACGCCTCCCGCAGCGCCTCACTCATCTGCTGCTGCCGCTGCTGCAACTGCTGCAGGGCGGCCCGCTGCTGATCGGCCTGACTCTGCGACGCCCGCTGCTGCTGGGCCTGCGCCAGTTGCTGTGCGAGTTCCTGCGGCAGGGTCACAGTGAGCGGGGTGCGCACGGGCATCGGTTCGGTGCCGCGCCGGACCACCGCGCCGCTGACCATCTCGCGCGCGATGGTCGTCAACTGCGAGTCGTCGCCGACCGCGCCTGCGGGCCCGATCGCCACGCCCCTCAGCATCCATCGCGGCCCGTCGACGCCGATGAACCGCACATCCCCGTTCGAGGACGCTGCATGCAGCTCACGCCCCCACGGGCCGGTGCGCACGGACGCCTTGGCGCCGTCGCCGCGCACCGACTCGGCCAGCTCCTGGATCACCGAGCGCCACTGCCC
>CAYVJJ010000528.1:0-1887 GCA_964451655.1 uncultured Mycobacteriaceae bacterium
GCTTTGTCATGAAGAACCGCAAGACGGGTCTGGACCAGGTGCACTCGGACGGCGCCCGCAGCGCCCCGGACGTGGCCGCCGTCGGCGGAGCGACCTCCCTGACGGTCACGGTGACCTACCCGTACGCCTCCGCGGGCGACGAGTGCCGGGTGGCCTACTATCCGCGCGGCGCGGAGGCGCCGATGCAGGCGTTCGTGCGCCCGGACCCCATCGCGGAGGCCACGGTGGCACTGAGCGAGGACGAGCCGTCCGCCTCGCACACCTTCGACGACGTGCCCGCGGGTGATTACGACGTGTACTACCACCTCCGGGCCGCGCGCGGTGACGCGACGGAGTGGACGAACATCGCGCCGGACCGGCTCGCGGACACGCCCGCCCCCGTCCGCGCGAGCGTCGGCAGCGTCGCCCAGCACGGCGTGTCCGATGTCGGCGGGTTCTTCAGCGGCGGCGGAGGTTCGGTGACGATCGGGCTGTAGACGCTCCCGCTGCGTGAGAACCGGCGCGCGTCCGCCGGCGCCGGGGTGATGTCCTCATGCCGGAACCGGTCGACGGAAGGGCGCGTGCATGACGGACGGATCGACAGCGGGCGCCGGGGGAGCGCGGACCACCGTCGACGACGTGGTCGCCGGGGCCGACTGCGCGGGGAGGACCGCCCTGGTGACCGGCGGCGCGTCGGGCCTGGGCGAGCAGACGGCCCGGGCGCTCGCGGCGGCGGGGGCGACGGTCATCCTCAGCGCACGCCGCGCTGCGGCGGCCGATGCCGCGGCACAGCGCATCCGGGACGCGGTGCCGGGCGCACTGATCGACACGCTCGTGCTCGACCTTGCGGACCTGGGCAGCGTCGCGTCGGCGGCGGAGCGGGTGCGCGGGCGCGGCGGCGGCGTGGACGTGCTGGTGAACAACGCCGGGGTGATGTACACGCCTCTGCAGCGCACGGCCGACGGGTTCGAGATGCAATTCGGCACCAACCACCTGGGGCACTTCCTGCTCACGACGATGCTGCTGCCCACGCTGCGTGCGGCCGCCGAGCGTTCGGGCACGCCGGCGCGGGTCGTCTCCGTCTCCTCGGATGCGCACCGCGCATACCCCGTCGACCTGGACGACCCGGACTTCGTGGCCCGGAACTACGACAAATTCGCCGCCTACGGCCGGTCCAAGTCGGCCAACGTGCTCATGACGGTGGAGGTCGAGTCCCGCTGGGGCGACGACGGCGTCCGCGCGTACGCGGTGCACCCGGGGGTGTGCGCGACGAAGCTTGCGCGCCACATGGACCGCGCGGACTTCGCCGAGATGCGGCGGCTGGCCGCCGCGCGCGGCCCCGGCGTCCTCGACGACGTCAAGTCTCCCGCGGAGGGGGCCGCCACCACTGTGTGGGCGGCGACGTCCCCCGCGCTGGAGGCCCGCGGCGGCGCGTATCTGGCGGACTGCGCCGTCGGCGAGGCCGAGCCGCACGCCCGGGACCGGCAGACCGCGGACGCACTGTGGGAGCTGTCCCTCCGGCGGGTGGGCGGACCCCGGTAGTGCGCTGACAGCGGTCCGGACCGGCCCGGCTACCTTCAGCGCACCGGATCGACGCCGGCGTCCGCCAGGTGGTGCTCCAGGTCGTGGATCAGGTAGGCGGCCAGCGACAGAGCGGTGAAGCGGGCGCCGTCGCCCCGCATGCCCTCCTTGCGCCACCCGTCGCCGCTGATGCGCGCGAAATCGTCGGCGAGCGTGCCCGCGGCGCCGGCGTACGCGCGCGCCACGTCGGCGGGGTCCTGCGCGTTGTAGCGGCCCTGCACCTGGGCGGCGTTCTGGTCCCAATCGGCGAACCGTGCCGGGCCCGACGCCGTCGGGGCGTCACGGATCTGGGCCAGGCGCCCGGTGAAGGTGCGGCACACGTCGCGC
>CAYVJJ010000529.1:0-1885 GCA_964451655.1 uncultured Mycobacteriaceae bacterium
AGCAGCGCCTCCGCCAGCAGCCCCATCGCGCCGACCGGGGTCTTGAGCTCGTGGCTGACGTTGGCGACGAAGTCGCGGCGCGCCGACTCCATGCGGACGATCTCGGAATCATCGTCGGCGAACAGCAACGCGTAGCGGCCGACCCGGTCGTCGAGCACGCGCGCCTGCCCGCGCACCGACATCGACCGGCCCTGGCTGCGCTGGTCTCCCATCAGGTCGAAGTCCACCGGATGGCGCTCGGCCAGCACCTTGCGCGCAGCGGCCCATGCACGGTCGTCGAGCCCGCCGTTCTCCACCAGCCCCAGCTCGGCGGCGCGCTTGTTGAACAGGACGATCTCCCGGGAGCCGTCGACCACCGCGATGCCGGTGGGCGAATCCTCCACCACGAGCTCGAGCAGTTTGAACCGCGACGGGCCGCGGGTGAGGTAGCGGCGGTCGTCGACCCACTCGCGCAGCCGCGGCCCCGCGGCGAGACCGGCCGCCGCGCCGAGCACCGCGCCCACCGCTGCCGGGAACACCGCGGCCGCCCGGACTGATCGCCGGGCCGACCGCGCGGAGGTGTCGGTCACAGACGCTCCTACTTGCCCTGTCCCGCCACCGCCGCGGCACCGGCCGCCGCGGCCTCCGGGTCCAGGTACTCGCCGCCGACCGTCACCGGCCGCAGCTCGCCGTCCCTGTCGGTGAGGTCGTAGCGCAGCGGGATGCCGGTGGGGATGTTCACGCCGGCGATGTCGGTGTCCGAGATGCCGTCGAGGTGCTTGACCAGCGCGCGGATCGAGTTGCCGTGCGCGGCCACCAGGACGGTGCGCCCGGCGCGCAGGTCCGCGGCGATCTCCGAACGGAAGTACGGGACCATCCGCGCCACCACGTCCTTGAGGCACTCGGTGAGCGGCACCCGGTCCAGGTCGGCGTAGCGGGGGTCGGCGTCCTGGCTGAACTCGCCGCCCGGTGTGATCTCCGGCGGCGGGGTGTCGTAGCTGCGGCGCCAGAGCATGAACTGCTCCTCGCCGAACTCCGCCTTGGTCTGCGCCTTGTCCTTGCCCTGCAGTGCACCGTAGTGACGCTCGTTGAGGCGCCAGTCGCGCTTGACCGGGATCCAGTGCCGGTCCGCCGCGTCCAGGGCGAGGTTCGCGGTGGTGATCGCCCGGCGCAGCAGCGACGTGTAGAGCACGTCCGGCAGCAGGCCGTGCTCGACGAGCAGCTCGCCCCCGCGGCGCGCCTCGGCGGTGCCCTTCTCGGTGAGCGCGACGTCCACCCAGCCGGTGAACAGGTTCTTTGCGTTCCATTCGCTCTCGCCGTGGCGGAGCAGCACCAGGGTTCCGATACTCATGGCTGCGATTATCCCAGGGCCTCTCCGTCGCCCGCACCAGGACCCGCGGCAGCGGCCGGATCCGGGGCGGAGCCGGCCTCGGCGATGACGCTGCGCGGAGGGTCGCCCTCGAGCCCGATCTCGCCGCGCGCCGCCGCTTCCCGGTCCTCGTCGGTGATCAGATGTTCGAAGGCTCCCAGGTTGCGCAGAGACTCCCCGCGCACCGTGCGCCAGCGCCATTCACGGCGGATCGAGGTGTGGAAGCCCAGCTCCAGGATCGTGTTGAAGTCCCCGTCGGCGGCCTCGAGCACCTGCCCCAGGACCCGGTCCAGCTCCTCGGCGCCCAGCGCGTCCATCGAGATGCGGCCCACCAGGTAGACGTCGCCGATCCGGTCGATCGTGTAGTGCACTCCGAACAGGTGCCGGTTGCGCCGCAGCAGCCACTTGTGCACGGCGTCCGCGTCCTCGTCCGGGTGCCGGGCCACGAACGCCTCCACGCGCACCCCATGCCTGCCCACGGAGAGCAGGCAGGTGGTCTTGAGCTTGCGCTCGCCGGGCAGCGTGAGCACGAAGTGC
>CAYVJJ010000530.1:0-1880 GCA_964451655.1 uncultured Mycobacteriaceae bacterium
GCGGATGCCCTCCCAGGCATCGTGGATGGTTTTCACGTCGGCCTTTCCCTCCGCCGCCCCGGCGTCCGTGGACCATGGGCCGGAGCGGTTCTTCGGTGTCGGTCTGGCGTGCACTCCTGCCCGGCCTGCCGGGAACGCGGGGCAGGCCGGGCGGGAGATGCCGTTATCGCAGGTCCGCTGTCACGGGACTGAAGGTCGAGGCTATGGCAGCGTCGGCTACTCCTCAACCGGAGGGCGCAGCCGGCCGGCGTCAGCGGCGCGATACGCGGGCGGATGTGCCGAGCGCGACGATGCGCAGACGCTCGGCCGTGCCGTCGAGGACGGCGGCGCGCGAACGGGTGCCCCGGCGCTGCGGTTCGAGCAGTGCGGGCACCGCGTCGATCGCCACGAGGGTGAACAGCTCCGCCGCCGTTTCGAGGTCGTGGGTCTCCCAGGAATCCAGCTTGGGGTTGCGGGCCAGGTCGATCGCGAGCTCGCCGACGAATGCGCGCAGCTCCGAGTCGATGGCGCGCCGCACCTCCGGGGTGCCCCCGTGGCGCTCGTGGACGAGGTAGCGGAACTGCCGAGGATGCGCCTGGACCTGGCCGTCCAGTGCCTCCAGCGCCGCGTCGACGGTGAGGGTTCCGGCGCTGCGCCGGGCCTCGCGCAGCGTCTGGCGGGCGACGCGCATCGACTCCTCGGCGAGCGCGACGCCGAGATCCTCCAGCGAGGCGAAGTGCCGGTAGAAGGCGGTGGGCACGATCCCCGCGGCGCGCGCCACCTCGCGCAGGCTCAGCCCGGAGAAGTTGCGGTCCTCGAGCAGATCGAGCGTCCCGTCCAGCAGTGCGCGGCGCGTGCGCTCCTTGCGCTCGGCGCGCGTGGTCTGCGGCTGTTCGAGGGGCTCCACCATGGCGTCGAGCTTAGGCGGGTAGTGGGGATCACACGTGACGGCCCTTGACTCCGTTGCGTGATGTGCTGTCACACTAGTCAGTGTACAGATGTGCACTGACAATCTTCCGGTGGACGATCCGGCGGACGCAGCGCACGACGATGGGAGGGTGCGCCACATGACGCGGTCACTGACAGGGATATTCGCTGGAAAGCCGGTAGGAAGGCGTGTGATCGGCCTGGTGGAGTCGATGGCGACGCCGCACGGGGTCGACCGGTACACCGAACTGGTCGCGCCGACGGTCACCGTGAACGATCTGCGCGCGGAGATTACATCTGTGCACAGAGAGAACGATCATTCGGTCACTCTGACGCTGCGGCCGACCCGTCAGTGGCGGGGGTTCCGGGCCGGGCAGTTCGTGCAGATCGGCGTCGTGGTCGACGGCGTGCGGCAGACGCGCTGCTTCTCCCCCTGCAATTCCGAGCACCGGCGTGACGGACTCATCGAGCTGACCGTGAAGAACCACGTGTCGGGCGGCGTCTCGGAGGAGCTGTACCGGCACGCCCGGCCCGGCCTGGTGGTCGACCTGGAGCAGGCGGCCGGCGAGTTCCACCTGCCGGGACAGCGGCCGCGGGACGTCGTGCTCATCAGCGGTGGCAGCGGCATCACCCCGGTGCTCGCCATGCTGCGCACGCTCGTCGACGAGCGGCACGGCGGCCGGGTCACCCTCCTGCACTACGCCGCAGGACCGGAGGATCTGGTGCACGCGGACGCCCTGCGCCGGCTGGGCGCGGCCCGCGGGGCCGACGTCTTCGTGTCGTATACCCGTGCCGAGGGCGCGGGGGACCTCGACGGCCGCTTCACCCGGCACCATCTGGAGACCGCCGCCCCGTGGGTGCGCGGCGCGCAGACGTTCCTGTGCGGCCCCCCGGCTCTGATGTCCGCGGTCCGGGAGGTCTACGCGGGCCTGGGGCTGGACGACGCCCTGCACACGGAGGAGTTCACGGCGGCC
>CAYVJJ010000531.1:0-1880 GCA_964451655.1 uncultured Mycobacteriaceae bacterium
TGTCGCCGGCCCGCGACGGGCTGATCAAGAAGGGGCTCATCTACTCGGCCGAGCGAGGGGCCATCGGGTTCACGGTGCCGCACTTCGCCCGGTATCTGCGCGGTCAGGCGGACTGAGCCGGGGGCCGTCGCCCCGGGGGGTATCCGCACAGCCCGGCGGTTCGGCGGTTTCGGCCTGCCGAACTCCTCGGCGCGACGAACCGGACCGGTCAGCGCCGGGCACGGGGCGCCTCGGCGGACCGCGGGGGCCGGTAGCGTCGCCGATCGAACGTGATCCGGCCCGGCCGTGCAGTGCGCGCGGCCGTGTCCCGGACGCGGCGAGGAGGTGACGCGGGGTGACCCGGCAGGGACTCAGCGCATCGCCCGCGCAGATCAAGCGCTGGCGCAAGCGCCTGGCCGACGAACGCGCGGAGGCCGGCCTCTACCGGCAGCTCGCCGAGCGGCGTGAAGGCAACGACCGCGAGATCCTGCAGGCGCTGGCGGAGGCGGAAGAGCGCCACATCGCGCACTGGGAACGGCTGTTGGGCGACGAGGCGGGCCCGGTGGGCCGCGGCGGCCTGCGGCTGCGGGTGCTCGGGTGGCTGGCCCGGTGGTTCGGGTCCGTGTTCATTCTTGCGCTGGCGCAGCGGGCCGAGACGCGCTCGCCCTACTCCGTCGACCCCGACGCCACGCCCGCGATGGCCGCCGACGAGCGCGTGCATGAGGAGGTGCTGCGCGGCCTGGCGGCACGCGGCCGCGCCCAGGTGTCCGGCACCTTCCGGGCGCTGGTGTTCGGGGCCAACGACGGCCTGGTCAGCAACCTGGCGCTGGTCCTGGGGGTGAGTGCCGGCGGCGTGGCGGCCGGCACCGTGCTGCTCACAGGCGTGGCCGGTCTGCTGTCCGGGGCGCTGTCGATGGCGGCCGGCGAGTTCCTGTCCATCCGCTCGCAGCGTGAGCTCATCGAGGCGGCGCAGCCCAACTACGACACGGTCGAGGTGCTCGAGCACCTGGACGTCGACGCCAACGAACTGCCGCTGGTGTACCGGGCGCGGGGGATGGATGCGGACGAGGCGCAGGCCCACGCCGACGACGTGCTCGCACGGCTGCACCGCGCGAACCGCAGACGCGCCGGAGGGCGGAAGCCGGGCGCGGCACGGCGGATCAGCCGCTCCGCCGCCATGCGCCTGCTGCGCGGATCGCGGGAACCGGGGCTTCCCGGCGAAACCGACGAGCCCGACGTGGTGGGCAGCGCGGGCGGTGCGGCGCTGTCGAGCTTCTTCGCGTTCGGCACCGGCGCGCTGGTTCCCGTGGTGCCGTTCCTGTTCGGGCTCGAGGGGTGGGCGGCGATCGGCACCGGGACAGCGCTGGCATCGCTGGCGCTGATGATGACCGGGGCCGTCGGCGGAATCCTCTCCGGCGGTCCGCCCCTGCGGCGCGGGCTGCGGCAGTTCGCGATCGGTCTCGCCGCGGCGCTCGTGACCTACGGGCTCGGCCTCGCCATCGGGGGCGTCGTCGGCTAGGTGCGCAGGGGCGGCTGCCGTGGCGGGCGTGGGCTGGCGTGGGCTGGCGCCGTGGGAGTGGGTGGGAGCCGCGGGCGCCCGCCGCGCACCCAACTTTGTTCTGCGCGTCGATATCGGATCCGCACGCCGATCTTTCTCTTGCGCACAGGCTCTCCCGGCGTGTCGCGGAAACCGGCGCGCGGGCGCGGTTGCGGGATCGTTGACCAGCGCGCAACTTACAGTTCTGTGCGCGGAATTCCACGGATCACGGTGGCCGTTGGACCCATCCGCCCCCTCCCGGTGTGGACAGATGCGCGTAGGGGGAAGCGATGCGCGGGTTTGAGGGCCGATGTCGGCGAACGGGCGCGCGGGCGACAGTTCGACGCGCGGCGGCGCCTGCACC
>CAYVJJ010000532.1:0-1877 GCA_964451655.1 uncultured Mycobacteriaceae bacterium
ATCTCGGGCACGGCGACAGCGGACCAGGACTGCATGCGGGCCAGCCTATGCGTTCCGGTCAGAACGGCGGCCAGGGGATGGCATGGCCGCCGCTCGGTCCGGGGTGCACGCCCGAGGACACCAGGCTGTCCAGACGTTCCAGGAGGGCGTCGACCTCGCGGACCGTGAGCAGCGTGTCGAGTTCGTCGGCGAGCGGGGACCGGGGCCTGCGCAGCCGATCGGCGAGGCCCGCGAACCCGTCGAGCCACCGGGTGCGGATCGGACGGTGCGCCCAGCCCCACAGGACCGTGCGGAGCTTGGGGTCGGCGTGCAGGCAGATCCCGTGGTCGACGCCGTACACCGCCTCCCCCGGCCCGCGCAGCACGTGGCCGCCCTTGCGGTCGGGATTGTTGAGCACAGCGTCCAACGCCGCCATCCTTTCCAGCCGCGGGTCGTCGGCGTGGGCGAGCACCACCCGCCGCCCGGTGGGATCCTCGGCGGCCAGTACGGGGAGGTAGCCGTCGGGGACCTCGTCGACGGGGAACACCTCCACGAGGTCCCCGGCCGTTGTACCGCCGGCGTCCGCGGACGCGGCGGGGCCGTCCCCCGCGCCGGCGGGTGCGTCGATCCACAGCTGCGCCATCCCCTCGCCGTGCGGCCCGTCGCGCAGGACGGTGGGCGGGACGATGCCCCACCCGAGCGCCTCGCTGATCAGATACGACGCGTACTCGCGCGCGGCCAGCGTGCCGTCCGGGAAATCCCAGAGTGGCCGCTCACCCAGCACGGGCTTGTAGACGCACCGGTACGCCCCGTCCGGCGGGTCCAGCCGGCACAGGAAGGTGGCGTTGCTGGCGGCGGTGAGGCGGCCGATGACCTCCATCGGCGCAGTGGCCAACGCCTCGACTGCGGGTGCGGTGCCGGCGCCCTGCCGGCGGGCGGCCTCCTCGGACGCGGGCACGGTCACAGCCCGCCGTCGGGGCTGTGCAGATCACTGAAATCGATTCCGCGGTGGTAGCCGTTGGTGCGTGCGCAGATGTGGCCCTCGGGGTCCAGCGGGCGCCCGCACAGCGGGCACGGCGGCCTGCCGGCCTCGACGATCATCTCGGTGCGGGCCGAGAATTGGCGGGCGTCCTCGGGCGCCAGGAACACGCGGACGGTGTCAGGGCCCTCGTCGGTGTCGTCGAGCACCACGGATTCGTCCAGCGGGGTCTCGGTCACGGCCAGCAGTTCCACCACGACGGCGCCCGCGTCGGCCTCCCAGCCCAGCCCCATGGTCCCTACCCGGAACTCGACGTCCACCGGCATCTGGAGCGGATCGAGATCCTCGACGGCCACATCCTCCGGCGGCAGGTCGGCGCCGAAGCGGCGGTGCACCTCCCCGAGCAGCGCGCCGATCCGCTCCGCCAGGATCTGAACCTGCTGCTTTTCGAGCAGCACGCTCACCAGCCGGCTGTCCTGGCTCACTTGGAGGTAGAACGTGCGGTCGCCCGGCTCCCCCACCGTCCCCGCGACGAAGCGGTCCGGACGGCGGAAGATGTGAATGGCACGTGACATGACACCTCCAATCTATGGTCTGCGCACAACCGGAGCCATCGGGGCCCCGGTCAGATCTCGCCGCCGGGGACACCGCCGGACATCGCCGAGGCGTGCGGCGCCGGATCCCGCCCGCGGCCGGCCCCGCCTCCCGCCGCCTCGCCCGGATCCTCACGGCGGGCGGCGAGCCGGTCGAGGGCCGACCCCGTGTCGTTGAGATGCTGCACCACAGGACGGGCATCCGTGTAGCTGATCACGCTGACGGCGGCGGGCACGGTGGCGATCCGCTGGAAACCGTCCAGGTGCATGCCCAAGGCGTCCGCGAGGATCGACTTGATCACATCCCCGTGCGTGCACGCCACCCA
>CAYVJJ010000533.1:0-1871 GCA_964451655.1 uncultured Mycobacteriaceae bacterium
GTCGCGTTTCGGCCCCATGGTGCGCTTCTACGCCGCCGCGGGCCTGATGCTGCCGGTCGGGGCGGGGCTGGGGGCGACGATGGCGTGGGGGCGGCTCCCCGGCGACTGGTATTCGCGGTTCATCGTCGCGCACGCGGTGCTCAACGTGCTCGGCTGGATCGGGCTCACGGTACTGGGCACGCTGGTCACGCTGTGGGCGACGATCCTGCGCACGCGCATAGGCCCCGGGGTCGAGGACGCCGCCAAGCGGGGGCTGCCGGCCCTCGTCGGCGCGCTCGCGGTCGCCGTCGGGGGTGCGCTGGGCGGACTCCTGTGGGTCACCGCCGCCGGGGCCGCCGCCTACACGATCGCGGCCGGCTATGTCCTGCGCCCGCACGTCGACGAGGCCCGGCGCAAAAAGCCCCTCCATTTCCCGCCGCTGTCGGTCCTGGCCGGCGCCGCGTGGCTCGCGGGATCGCTGATCACGCTGACCGTCGGCATCGCCGTCGCCGCCGCGCAGGGCGGACCTGAGCTCACGGCGTGGAGCGCGGCCGAGGACGCGCTGCGCCGGGTGGTGCCGCCGCTCGTGGCGGGCTTCCTGGCGCAGGTGCTGCTGGGCGCGCTGTCCTATCTGATGCCGGTGGTGCTCGGCTCGCGCCCGTCGGCCACCCAGCAGGCGACGAAGGCCCTGGACACGCTCGCCGTCGCACGCGTGACCATGGTCAACGCCGCGCTGCTGCTCGCCGTGCTGCCGACGCCGCACCGTGTCCGGCAGTTCTCGTGGATCGTGGTGATCGCCGGGCTCGCCGCGTTCGTCCCCCTGCTCGTGTACGCCTGGATCGTGGCGCGCCGCGCCGGCTCCGGCCCCGTCACCCGCCCCGACCCGCGTCAGCGTGTGGACAAGTACCTCGGGCGACGTCTCGGCCACGCCCTCGCCGGGCTCGGTGTCGCCGTGCTCGTGGCGGCCGCGGGGGTGGCGGTGGACCCGTCGGCCGCCGGGATCGACACCGGCGCGGCGGCGCCCGGCAGCGCCTCGGCGGAGCAGGCCGCGCACGCGTCCGCGACCGGCGAGACCACCACCGTCGCCCTGCACGTGCAGGGGATGCGCTACGTCGATTCCTCCGGCCGCACGCTGGGCCCGGACGCGCCGATCGAGGTGCCCCGCGGCAACAACCTGGTGATCGAATTGGACAACACCGGCGACCAGCGCCACGACCTCGTGCTGGCCGACGGGGCGCGCTCTCCGCGCCTCGCCGTCGGGCAGTCGGCACGGATCGAGGCGGGGGTGATCGATCAGAGCATGGACGGCTGGTGCGACATCGCAGGACACCGTCAGATGGGCATGGAGCTGCGGATCGAGGCGGTGGGGCCGGGGGGTGCGGCACCGGCATCGGACTCCGGCGCCGCCGGGCAGGGGCACGACGGCCACGGCGCGCAGGGCCGGGGCACCGCCGTCCCCGCCCTTCCGGACCTCCTCGCGGACCCGGGGCCCGGCTTCCGGGCGCGCGACGCCGCGCTCGCGCCGGCCGCCGAGAACCCGGCCCCGGGCCCGACCGTGCACCGCGTGACGCTGGACGTGACCGACCGGACGATGGAGGTGGCGCCCGGATTCACGCAGACCCTGTGGCCCTACGGCATCGACGGCCAGGCCGGCACCGTGCCCGGGCCGGTGCTGCGCGGCAAGGTGGGCGACACGTTCGAGGTGACGCTGCGCAACAACGCGACGATGGACCACTCGATCGACTTCCACGCGGGCAGCCTCGCCCCCGACGGCCCCATGCGCAGCATCGCCCCCGGAGAGTCGCTCACCTACACGTTCACGGCCACCAAGTCCGGGATCTGGATGTACCACTGCTCGACCATGCCGATGACGCTGCACATCGCCAACGGCA
>CAYVJJ010000534.1:0-1864 GCA_964451655.1 uncultured Mycobacteriaceae bacterium
GAGGCCGCGCTCTACCGGGCCGAGGGCGTCTGGGAAGGACGCACCTTCGATCAGGTGCTGCGTGATTCCGCGGCACGCCGGCCCGACGCGGCCGCCGTCGTCGACGCCCGGCGCCGATGGACCTACACCGGACTCGACTCCCGGGTCGGCGAGTTCGCCGCCGGCCTGGCGGATCTCGGCATCGGCCCCGGCGACCGGGTGATGGTGCAGCTGCCGAACACCGCCGAGTTCGTCCAGGCGGTGTTCGGTCTGTTCCGCCTGGGCGCGTTGCCGGTGTTCTGCCTGCCTGCGCACCGGACGGTGGAGCTCAGCGGCATCGCCCGCGATTCCGGCGCCGCCGCGATGATCGTGGCCCACCATCACGAGCGGGTCGACTACGCGCAGATGGCGCTGGCCGTCCAGGCCGAAGCGCCTGGGATCCGCACCGTCGTCTGCCTCGAGGACGAGGGCGCCGGCGCGCCGCAGGGCACGGTGGGGTTCTCGGCGGTGCGCGGCGAGGCACGGGAGTTCCCCGCCGCCGACCCGGGTTCGGTGGCCTTCCTGCAGCTCTCCGGCGGGACGACCGGCATCCCCAAGCTCATCCCCCGCACCCACGACGACTACCTCTACAGCGTGGTGCGCAGCAACGAGGTGTGCGGCGTCAACGAGGACACCGTGTTCATGGCGGCGCTGCCGGTGGCTCACAACTTCCCGATGAGCTCGCCGGGCATCCTCGGGGCGCTCGCCGCGGGCGGCACCGTGGTCCTGTCCCCGGCGCCGCACCCGGTGGCGGCCTTCCCGCTGATCGAAAGCGCACGGGTGACGATGACGGGGCTGGTGCCGCCGCTGGCGCGCCTGTGGACCGAGACGGCGGAGGCCGGCTCCGCCGAGTCGGACCTGTCGAGCCTGCAGACGCTGCTGGTCGGGGGCGCGCGGTGCCCGGACGAGCTGGCCGCCCGCATCGGCCCGGCGCTGGGTGTACGGCTGCAGCAGGTGTTCGGGATGGCCGAGGGCCTGGTGTGCTATACGCGTCTGGACGACCCGGAGCAGACGGTGCTGACCACCCAGGGCCGCCCGATGTCCCCGTACGACCGGGTCCGGGTGGTGGACGACGACGGCCGCGACGTGCCCGAGGGCGAACCCGGCAACCTCATCACCTCGGGCCCCTACACCATCCGCGGCTACTACCGGAACCCCGCGGCGGACGCGCGCGCGTTCACCGGTGACGGCTGGTATATCACCGGCGACATCGTGCGGCTGGACGCGGACGGGAACCTCATCGTGTGCGGGCGCGCCACCGACCACATCAACCGGGGCGGCGAGAAGATCTCCGCCGAGGAGCTCGAGGAGCACCTGCTGGCGCACCCCGGGATCCGCGACGCGGTGGTGGTCGGCGTGCCCGACCAGTACCTGGGGGCGCGCACGTGCGCCTACGTGCTGGCCGCCGACGGGGCCGCGCCGCCGAAGGCGTCCGAGCTGCGCCGGTTCATCCGGGGCCGGGGCCTGGCGGCGTGGAAGGTGCTCGACTCGGTGCAGATGCTCGAGTCGTTCCCCGAGACGGGCGTCGGCAAGACCAGCCGCAAGGACCTGCGCACGCTGCTGGCGCAGCGCTGACGCGACGGCCCCGCGGCCGCTCCCTGGCCGGTCAGCCGACCGCCTCGCGGAGGCTCTTGGGCCGCATGTCCGTCCAGTGCTCGGCGATGTAGTCCAGGCACGCCTGCCGGGCCGTGACGCCGTCCTCGCCGAACACGATCCGCCAGCCGGCCGGCACCTCCGCGAACACCGGCCAGAGCGAGTACTGCTCCTCGTCGTTGATCAGCACGTAGAAGTGTCCGGTCTCGTCGTCGAACGGGTTGGTGGACATCGGTTCCTCCTGTGTCTGCGG
>CAYVJJ010000535.1:0-1845 GCA_964451655.1 uncultured Mycobacteriaceae bacterium
GAGATCTACCTGCAGACGGTGCAGGTGTTCGACCTGCGGATGGCCGCGGCGCTGTCGATCCTGCAGATGCTGGCGGTCGTAGCGGCGCTCACGGTGGCGGCGGTGGCGCGCCGCCGCACCCGGGGCGCGGTGGCGGCGGTGGCCGCGTCCCCGGCGGACCGGCCCGCGCGCGGACCGCGCCGTGCAGGGGCGGCGGGGGCCCTGGTGATCGTGGCGGTACTGCTGGTCACCCCGCCGGTGAGCCTGCTGGTGCGGTCGTTGCGCCCCGACGGCCGCTGGAGTCTGCACGCCTACCGGCTGCTGGATGCCGAGGTGGCAGGGACCCGCCCGTTGGACGCGGTGTCGACGTCGCTGCGCACGGCGCTCGATGCGGCTCTGCTCGCGTTGGCGCTGGGTCTGCTCGCCGCGGTGGCGCTGTCCCGCGGCCGCGGGCGGGGCAAGGAGATGGCCGACGGATTCATGATGCTGCCGTTGGGGGTCAGCGCGGTGACCGTGGGTTTCGGCCTGCTGATCACGATGGGGATGCTCCCCGGGGATCTGCGGCGCTCGCAGCTGCTCGTCGCGATCGCGCAGGCGATGATCGCGATGCCGCTGGTGGTGCGCACCCTGCTTCCGGCCATGCAGGGGCTCGACGACCGTCTGCGCCAGGCGGCGGGCGTGCTGGGCGCGTCGCCGCCGCGGGTGTGGTGGAGCGTGGACCTGCCGCTGGTGGCGCGTTCGCTGGCGGCGGCAGCGGGGTTCGCCTTCGTGGTGGCGCTGGGCGAATTCGGGGCCACCTCGTTCCTGGCGCGCGCCGACCATCCGACCCTGCCGGTGCTCATCGGCAAGCTGATCTCGCGCCCCGGCGCGGACAACCTGTCCGCGGCCTTGGCATGCTCGGTGGTGCTCGTGGCGGTCACCGCCGCGATCGTGGCGGTGATCGAGGGGGTGAGGTTGGCCGATGTCGGCGAGTTCTGATCAGACAGCGGCGCGCGCAGCCTCCGGGGCGCGGCTGCAGGTGCACGGACTGACGGTGGACTACGGCGAGGTGCGCGCCGTCGACGCCGTCGATTTCACAGTGGGCGGGCCGGGACGTCAGGTGGTGGCGCTGCTGGGTCCGTCCGGGTGCGGCAAGTCGACGCTGCTGCGGGCGCTGGCGGGCATCGAGCAGCCCCGCAGCGGGAGGGTGCTGTTCGACGGGGCCGACGTCTCCGACGCTCCGGCGCACCGGCGCGGCTTCGGCCTCCTGTTCCAGGACGGCCAGCTGTTCCCGCATCGGACGGTCGCCGGCAACATCGGCTACGGGCTGCGCGGCCCGTGGGGGCGGGGCCGCGGCACACGCGCCGGGCGGGCGCGGCGTATCGAGGAACTGCTCGGTCTGGTCGGGCTCGAGGGGATGGGCGGCCGCCGCGTCGGCGAGCTCTCCGGCGGCCAGGCCCAGCGGGTGGCGCTGGCCCGGGCGCTGGCGCCGCGGCCGCGGATGCTTCTGCTCGACGAGCCGCTCTCGGCCCTCGACCGCGAGCTGCGGGACCGTCTGGCGGTGGACATCGCCCGCATCCTCCGGACCACAGGCACCCCCGCCGTGGTCGTCACCCACGATCACGGCGAGGCCGCGGCGCTGGCCGACCGGATCGCGGTCATGCGCGCGGGGCGGCTGGTCCAGGAGGCCGAGCCGCGGCACCTGTGGCGGCACCCGCGCGACGACGCCACAGCCCGGTTCCTCGGCTACCCGGTGGTGCTCGACGGTCACGTCACCGACGGGACGGCGGAATGCGCACTGGGACGGGTGCCGGTGGCGCATCCCGACGGTCCGGTGCGCCTGGGGCTGCGCGCCGAATCGCTGCGGGCGGTGCCGGCGGGCGTGGA
>CAYVJJ010000536.1:0-1839 GCA_964451655.1 uncultured Mycobacteriaceae bacterium
TCGTCCTGCCAGTAGCCCCAGGAGTGGCTGCCCGTCGGCTTGAAGTTGTAGGTGATGTTGTCCATGCCCATGGCGTTGGTGCGGTTGGCCAGGTCGTGCGTGCACATGTTGACCGCGGCCTCGAGGACACCGCCGACGACGACCTGGTTGGCCAGCGCGAGCTGGTTGCCCTTGAGCTCCGGGTTGGCCAGCGTGTCATGCGGGCCGGGCAGGCCGCTGCCGGACGCCACGTACACGTAGTCGATGCCCTTGAGCTTCTCCGCGTTCACCGCCGCATCGTTGGCGACCCAGTCCGGGCCGCCCTTGGGGCCCCACATGTCCTCGACGTTGATGCCGCCGCGCATGCCGGTGACCACCTCGACGTACTGCTGGCCGGGGAAGGTGGACGTGGCGGCGCAGCCGCTGTAACCGCCGACCGCGTTGTACAGCGGGCCGCCCGGCGTGCCGCCGTTGGCTTCGGAGCCCCTGTCGTGCGCCCACTCGGCGAGCGACAGCACCGAGCTGCCGGACATCGACAGGCCGGCGAGACCGTTCTTGCCGTTCGTGTCGAAGGTCTTGTTCATGATCGACGGCAGCTCCTCGGTGAGGAACGTCGTCCACTTGTTGTAGCCGTGGAGCTCGTCGACCGGCTGCTGCCAGTCGGTGTAGTAGGAGAACATGCCCTCGAGCGGGGTGACCACGTAGACGTTCTCGTCCTTGAGGAAGGACTGGATGTCGGTGCGGGCGCTCCAGTTGGCGGCGTCCTCACCGCCGCCCGCGCCGTTGAGCAGGTAGAACACCGGCGATGCCACATCAGCGTCCGCCGGCAGCATGACGTGCATGGGGATGGTGCGCTGCATCGCGGCCGAGTAGACGTCCAGGATGATGTTCCGGTCGAACTGCCAGTCGTGGTAGGAGGCGCCGTTGACGATGAGCGGGTCGCTGACGCGGTTCTTGGTCTCGGACTTCGGGGCCTCGACGCCCTCCGGTGCCAGGCTCATCGCCCGGGCGTCGGCCACGTGCGAGATCTCGCCCTTGGTGTCGTAATCCGGGATCGCCGTGTAATCGGAGGCGGGATGCTCGGAGTTGATCTTGTTGATCAGCGCGGAGAGCCGCGGGTAGGAACCCGGGTCGCCCAGGATGTCCTGAGAGCTGTTCTCCCAGCTCACATCCGCCTGCGCGACGGCCGGCACCAGGGCCATCGACGACAGCGCCAGCACCGAGGCCGCGACCACGGCCTGCGTCCCCCGCCGGATCGTGCCGGCCTTTCCGTGTGGGCTCATCCGCACCATCTACTCCTCACTAGGACCCGAAGCCACCCCGGGTAAACACTTCGCGATTTGCTCGACTCCGCCCGGCCCCCACCGGGTGGCCGTACCGCCGAATGCGCGGCTGACGCCGCCTTTCACCAAGACCATCGTCAAGCAACGCTGATAGGTTACCTGGTGGTTGTGGCGCGGGATACACGGTTCCCTCCAATCGATGGAAATCCGAAGCCCGGATGTCATCCGGACGGTCGATCCACCGCCCTGGCCCGCGTCGGATGCGACGGCCACCACACGCGATCCCCCAGCTGCAGCGTCAGGGCGGGCACCAGCGCGGAACGCACGATGATCGTGTCCACCAGCACGCCGAACGCCACCAGGAACGCGACCTGCGCCAGAAAGATCAGCGGGATCACGGCGAGCGCGCCGAAGGTCGCCGCCAGGACGATCCCCGCCGAGGTGATCACCCCGCCGGTCACCGCCAGCCCGCGGCGCACCCCCTCACGGGTGCCGTGCCGCGCCGCCTCCTCGCGCACGCGCGTCATCAGGAAGATGTTGTAGTCCACGCCCAGCGCCACCAGGAACACGAACGCGA
>CAYVJJ010000537.1:0-1822 GCA_964451655.1 uncultured Mycobacteriaceae bacterium
CTGCGTCCTACCGGACGCCCTCGCCCGGGCCGGCGACCCGATCGTATGTCAGCAGCAGGTCCTCGCCGAGCTCGAGTATTCCGGTGCGGCGGAACCGCGTGATGTCCGCGATGGTGCGCACCGCCGCGTTCTCCACGGCCGGCAGGCCCGCTCCGAGCAGCGCCGGTGCCAGGTAGTGCTCCACCCGGTCCACCAGACCGGCCGCGAGGAATGCGCCCGCCACCCGCGGCCCGCCCTCCACCTGCACGTCGCAGCACCGGTCGGACAGGGCGGCGAGCACCGCGGCCGGGTCGTGCCCGGGGACCGCCGTGGTGGGGGCCGAGGCGTCCAGGATCCGGCTGCCGTGAGGGATGGCCCGGTCGCCGGCGACCACGCGCAGCGGCTGGTTCCCGTGCAGGGTGCCGTCCGGGCGGCGGGCGGTGAGGGCCGGATCGTCGGCCAGCACCGTGCCCGTGCCCACGATGATCGCGTCCAGGCGGGCGCGCCGCCGATGCGCCTCGGCACGGGCGGCCTCACCGGTGATCCAGCGGCTGCTCCCGTCCGGCGCGGCGACGCGGCCGTCCGCCGTGGCCGCCAGTTTCAGCGTCACCAGAGGGCGTCCCGTGCGCTGCCGGTGCAGCCACGGCCGCAGCGGCCCCGCCTGCGCCCGGTGCGCTCCGAGTCCCGCGGCGACGGAGACCCCCGCGGCACGCAGGGCCGCGCCGCCGCCCGCGGCGGCCGCAGTGGGGTCCGCCACCGCGTACACGACGCGGGCGATACCGGCTTCGATCAGCGCACGGGTGCAAGGCCCGGTGCGTCCCGTGTGGTCGCAGGGTTCGAGCGTGACGACCGCCGTGCCGCCGCGGGCGCGCTCCCCCGCTCGGCGCAGCGCGGCCGCCTCGGCGTGCGGGCCGCCGGGCGGGGAGGTCACGCCGACGCCGCAGACCTCGCCGTCCACGTCGAGCAGCACGGCCCCGACCGCCGGGTTGGGACTGGTGCGGCCGGCCGCCTCCCAGGACGCCGCGACGGCCGCCTCCATCGCCTCGCTCTCGGTGAGCCGCCGGCCCGTCAACTCTGCGCCGGCGGGGTCCGTCCCCGTCATCGGTGCAGGTGCAGGTGCGGCGAGGCGGCCGCCGCCTTCTCCCGCAGGTTCCGCACCGCCGCGGCCGGATCGTGGGCGCCGTAGACGGCCGAACCGGCCACGAAGCAGTCCACGCCCGCTTCCGCGGCCTGCTCGATGGTGTCGTCGTTGATGCCGCCGTCGATCTCCACCAGCAGGGTCAGCTCACCTGAGTCGACCAGGCGCCGGACGGCCTGCGCCTTGGGCAGCACGTCGGGGATGAACGACTGGCCGCCGAAGCCGGGCTCGACGCTCATCACCAGCATGGTGTCGAACTCACGCAGGATCTCCAGGTACGGCTCGACGGCCGTGCCCGGCTTGACCGCCAGGCCGGCTTTCCCGCCGGCGGCGCGGATGTCGCGGGCCACCGCCACCGGGTCGTCGGACGCCTCGGCATGGAAGGTGACGTTGTGGGCCCCGGCCTCCGCGTAGGGCGGGGCCCAGCGCCCCGGATCCTCGATCATCAGGTGGCAGTCGAGGGGGATGTCGGTGGCCTTCAGCAGGCTCTGGACCACCGGAAGCCCCAGCGTGAGGTTGGGGACGAAGTGCGCGTCCATCACATCCACGTGCAGCCACTCCGCCCCGCCGCCCGCGGACGGGCCGCCCCCGACGATGGCGGCCTCGTCGGCCAGCCGCGCGAAGTCCGCGGACAGGATGGAGGGCGCGATCATCGGCTGTCGTGTCTCCGGACCGGCCGGACCCTGGTTCGCCATGCCGCACAGT
>CAYVJJ010000538.1:0-1820 GCA_964451655.1 uncultured Mycobacteriaceae bacterium
TCCAGCCGGCGCAGCAGCTGCGCGTTCAGTGCCACCACCACCGTCGACAGGGACATGAGCACCGCGCCCACCGACATCGGCATGGTGAACCCCACCGGCGCCAGCACGCCCGCCGCCAGGGGGACGCTGATCAGGTTGTATCCGGCCGCCCACCACAGGTTCTGCTTCATCTTGCGGTAGCCGGCGCGCGAGAGGGCGATCACCGAGAGCACCGCGCGTGGGTCGTCGCCCGCCAGGATCACGCCCGCCGAGCCGATCGCCACGTCGGTGCCCGCGCCGATCGCGATGCCCACGTCGGCCTGCGCCAGCGCGGGGGCGTCGTTGACGCCGTCGCCCACCATCGCCACGGTGCGCCCGTCGTCCTGCAGCCCCTTGACCTTGGCGGCCTTGTCCTCCGGCCGCACCCCGGCGAATACGCCGTCGATGCCGAGATCCTCCGCCACGCTGCGGGCCACCGACTCGGCGTCGCCGGTGATCATCACGACGTCGACCCCGCTCCGGTGCAGGGCGTCGACGGCGGCGCGCGACTGCGGGCGCACCGCGTCCGCCACCGCGACGGCCCCGACGATCTCGCCGTCGCGCAGCACATGCAGGACCGTGTCCCCGTGCTCGCGCCACGCGCGCGTTCCCCCCAACGGCTCGCGCCCGACCTCGTCGAGCAGGTGAGGGCCGCCCACGCGCACCTCGGCGCCCTCGACGCGCGCCGTCACCCCCACCGCGGGCGACGATGAGAACTCGGCGGCGCCGGCCACCCGGACGCCGTCCGCCTCGGCGCGGCGCACGATCGCCCGGGCCAGGGGGTGCTCGCTGGGCGACTCGGCGGCGGCCGCCAGCTCCAGCACCCGCTGCTCACCCCCCTCGTCCACCGCGAGCAGGCCGGTCACCTCGGGTTCCCCCTCGGTGAGGGTGCCGGTCTTGTCGAACACCACCACGTCCACCGACCGCATGCTCTCGAGCGCCAGCCGGTCCTTCACCAGCACGCCCGCCCGGGCCGCGCGCTCGGTGGCGATGGCCACGACCAGCGGGATCGCCAGGCCCAGCGCGTGCGGACAGGCGATGACCAGGACCGTGATGACCCGCACCACCGCGTCATCGCCCGAGCCGGCGACACCCCACGCGATCGCGGTGAGCACCGCCGCGCCCAGGGCGAACCAGAACAGCAGCGCCGCAGCACGGTCCGCGATGCGCTGGGCCCGGGAGGAGGAGCCCTGCGCCTCCTCCACCAGCCGCCGGATGCCGGACAGCGCGGTGTCGTCGCCGGTGGCCGTCACGCGCAGCCGCAGACCCGAGTCGGTGGCCACCGTGCCCGCCACCACCGTGTCGCCCACGCCACGGCGCACCGGGCGGGACTCGCCGGTGATCATCGACTCGTCGACGTGCGCCTCGCCGTCCACCACCTCGCCGTCCACAGGGACGCTGCCGCCGGGGCGCACCAGCACGACGTCGCCCAGGCGCAGGTCGGCCGGGTCGACGGTGGCGGTCTCACCGGTGTCCGGGTCGATGCGCTCGGCCTCGTCAGGAAGCAGCGACGCCAGCGATTCGAGGGCCGAGGTGGTGCCCGCCAGAGAACGCATCTCGATCCAATGGCCCAGCAGCATGATGACGACCAGCAGGGCCAGCTCCCACCAGAACTCCAGGCCAGAATCGAGCACCGACACGGTCGCGCCCCACGAGGACAGGAACGCCACCGTGATGCCCAGCGCGATCAGCAGCATCATGCCCGGCTTGCGCTCGCGGATCTCGTCGAGGCCGCCGGTCAGGAAGGGCCGCCCGCCCCAGAAGTACATGACCGTGCCCAGGACGGGGGCGATCCAGCCGAC
>CAYVJJ010000539.1:0-1806 GCA_964451655.1 uncultured Mycobacteriaceae bacterium
ACAACGTCATGCACGGGCAGTGGGACTGGATGAACGATCCGGAGATCCACTCGTCCACCTGGGAGTGGGACATCGTCGGCACCGCCGACAATTGGAAGTACACCCACAACCACATCCATCACAAGTACACCAACGTCCTCGGCATCGACGACGACATCGGCTACGGCCTGCTGCGGGTGACCCGCGACCAGCGCTGGTCGCCGTTCTACCTTGGCAACGTCGCCTACAACGCGATCCTGCAGCTTCTGTTCGAATACGGGGTCGCGATCCAGGCGCTCGAGCTCGGCAAGGTCGCCCAGGGGCGGGTGCCCAAGGAGAGGTTCCGTGAGCAGCTCAAGCCCGCATTGCGCAAGATGGGCAAGCAGGTGCTCAAGGACTACGTGCTCTTCCCCGTCCTCGCGGGGCCCCGTTGGCGCAGCACGCTGTCCGCGAACCTCGCGGCCAACGCCATCCGCAACGTGTGGTCGAACGCGGTGATCTTCTGCGGCCACTTCCCCGACGGCGCGGAGAAGTTCACCAAGCGCGACGTCGACACCGAGACCCACGCGGAGTGGTACCTGCGCCAGATGCTCGGCAGCGCCAACATCTCCGGCGGCCGCGTCATGGACTTCATGACCGGCAACCTGAGCTACCAGATCGAGCACCACCTGTTCCCGGACCTGCCCAGCAACCGCTACGCCGAGGTCGCCGTCCGCGTGCGCGAGCTGGCGGACAAGTACGACCTCCCCTACACCACGGGCCCGCTGCTGGTGCAGTACGGGCAGTCGTGGCGCACCATCGCCAAGCTCTCGCTGCCGAACAAGTATCTCCGGGGCAGCGTCGACGCCGCCCCGGAGACCAACTCGGAGAAGCGGTTCACCGACGGGACGACGGCTCTGATCGATCCGGCGACCGGCCGACGGCGCGGCCTGGCCACCGCGCTGGAACAGTCCCGACGCGGGATCGTGCGCCGGATGGCCCGCCGTCGCACTCGGCGGGACGAGAGGGCGCTCGCGGCCTGAGGCGCCCCTAGACTGCGGACGAGCGGCCCGCCCCGGCACCGCCGGGGCGGGCCGCCGGTATCCGTACGGCCGGCGCCGACCCCGATGCGGCGCCGGTCCGCACGTCCCTCAGCGCCCGCGGCGCGCGCACCGCCCCGCCGCCGAAAGCGACGGTCCGATGCATCCGCAGCCACGCCCCTCCGTCGTGGTGGCGGTCCTGTGCACCACCGGCGTGCTCGCCTCGCTGGTGCAGACGATCATCATCCCGCTCGTGCCCCGCCTGCCGGAGCTGCTGGGGGCGGGCCCGGCCGACGCCTCGTGGGCGGTGACCGCCACGCTGCTGGTCGGGGCGATCATGACGCCGATCGCCGGCCGCCTCGGGGACATGTACGGCAAACGCCGCGTGCTCGTCGTGTGCCTGGCGTCGCTGATCGCGGGGTCGGCGCTGTGTACGGTGACCTCGTCCTTGATCCCCGTCACCGTCGGCCGGGGCCTGCAGGGCGTGTCGATGGGCGTGATCGCGCTGGGCATCAGCATCATGCGCGACGAGCTGCCGCAACATCGTGTCGGCGGCGGCATCGCGATGATGAGCGCCACCATCGGCATCGGCGGGGCGATCGGCATGCCCGCGTCCGCCGTCGTCGCCGAACGCGCCGACTGGCACGTGGTGTTCGCCGCCACCGGCGTTCTGGCCCTCATCGCCCTGGCCGCCGTACTGCGCCTGGTCCCGGAGTCGCCCGTGCGCACCGGCGGACGGTTCGACGCCGTCGGCGCCGCGGGCCTGGCCGCCGGGCTCGCCGCGTTCCTGCTCGCCGTCACCGAGGGC
>CAYVJJ010000540.1:0-1805 GCA_964451655.1 uncultured Mycobacteriaceae bacterium
CTGCGCGAGCCGGACAAGCAGATGACCGGCTTCGACATCGAGGTCGCCGAGTACATCGCCCGGTACCTCGGCGTACCGCCCGACGGCATCACCTGGAAGGAGGCGCCCTCGCCGCAGCGCGAGACGCTCATCCAGAACGGCGAGGTGGACTTCATCGTCGCCACCTATTCGATCTCCGAGTCCCGGCTGCGCGCCGTGGACTTCGCCGGCCCCTACTACATCGCCGGGCAGTCGCTCCTGGTGCGCGCCGACGACACCGATATCACCGGAGCGGATTCGCTGGAGAACGGCAAGAAGCTGTGCTCCGTCGCGGGCTCGACATCGGCGCAGAACGTCAAGGAGATGTACCCGGGCGTGCAGCTGCAGCAGTTCGACAGCTACTCCTCCTGCGTCGAGGCGCTGTCCCGCGGCAAGGTCGACGCGCTCACCACCGACGACATCATCCTCGCCGGTTACGCCGCCCAGTACCCGGGCGAGTTCAAGCTCGCCGGGGAGCCGTTCACCACGGAGAAGTACGGCGTCGGCCTGGCGAAGGGGCAGGATGCCGCACGCGACGCCATCAACGACGCGATCGAGGCGATGATCGCCGACGGCGCCTGGAAGGCCGCACTCGAGAAGACGATGGGCAAGTCCGGGTTCCCGCTGCCCCCGCCCCCGCAGGTGGACCGCTACTGATGGCCCGCAAGCCCGTGCATGCATCCGTCCAGGGAGGTGGACTGCAGTGAATTCGCTCTTCGACACCTACGGGGACGCGATGCTCAACGCGTTCTGGGTGACGATCAAGCTGACGTTCTGGTCGGCCATCGGTGCCACGGTCTGGGGCACCGTCCTTGCGGGGATGCGCGTCTCCCCCGTCCCGGTCCTGCGCTTCGCCGGCACCTGGTATGTCAATCTGTTCCGGAACACGCCGCTCACGCTGATCATCGTGTTCTGTTCGGTCGGCCTGTACCAGAATCTGGGCATCCACTTCACCAGCAGCGATTCGCCCACTTTCATCCGGGACAACAGCTTCTGGCTCGCGGTGCTCGGCTTCGTGCTCTACACCGCCGCGTTCGTGTGCGAATCACTGCGGTCCGGCATCAACACCGTGCCGATCGGTCAGGCGGAGGCCGCCCGCTCGCTGGGGCTCGGATTCCGCCAGACGCTCACGCTGGTGGTGCTGCCCCAGGCGTTCCGCTCGGTGATCGCGCCGTTGGGCAGCGTGTTGATCGCACTGGTCAAGAACACCACCATCGCCTCCGCCATCGGAGTCGCCGAGGCGGCCCTGCTGATGAAGGAGATGATCGAGAACGAGTCGGACCAACTGTTCACCGTGTTCGGCATCTTCGCCATCGGTTTCATGATCCTGACCTTGCCGATCGGGTTCCTGTTCGGTTACGCGAGCAACAAGTTGGCGGTGAAGCGATGAGCAGCCAGTCCAGCGTCCTCTACGACGTACCCGGCCCCAAGGCCCGCCGCCGGTACCGGATCGTCGCCGCGGTGTTCTGCGTGCTGCTGGTGGTGCTCGTGGGCCTCGCGGCGAGCACCCTCGCCGACAACGGCCAGTTCGAGGCGCGCAACTGGGAGCCGTTCACCATCGGCACCACGTGGACCACATACCTGCTTCCGGGGCTGAAGGGCACGCTGCTCGCCGCCGCCATCTCGATCGTCTTCGCCTCGGTGCTGGGCGCGGTGCTCGGTATCGGGCGTTTGTCGTCCTACCGGGCGGTGCGCTGGGTGTGCGGGACGGTCGTGGAGGTCTTCCGCGCGATCCCCGTGCTGATCATGATGATCTTCGCCTACCAGGTGTTCGCCTTCTACGGGGT
>CAYVJJ010000541.1:0-1800 GCA_964451655.1 uncultured Mycobacteriaceae bacterium
ACCCGCGGGCGCAACCTGGACAAGATCGGCCTGCACGCGCAGGACACCAGCGAGCTGGTGTTCGAGGACATGCGTGTGCCGGTGCGCGACCGCCTCGGTGCGGAGGGCGACGGCTTCGGCATGCTGGTGCGCAACCTGCCGCAGGAGCGGCTGTCGCTGTCGGTCGGCGCGGTGGCGGCCGCGGAGGGCGTGCTGGAGCAGACGCTGACCTATGTGCACGAGCGCACCGCCTTCGGGAGACCGCTGTCGCGGTTCCAGAACACGCGGTTCGTGCTCGCCGACCTGGCCACCGAGCTCGATGTGGCGCGGACCTACCTCGACGACTGCCTCGCGGCGCATGTGCGCGGCGAGTTGACGGCGGGGCGGGCCGCGCGGCTCAAGTGGTGGACCACCGAGCTGCAGGTGCGAGTGGCCGACAGGTGCCTGCAGCTGCACGGCGGCTACGGTTACATGCGCGAGTACCCCGTGTCGAGGGCGTTCGTCGACGCGCGCATCCAGACGATCTACGGCGGCACCACCGAGATCATGAAGACGATCGTCGCCAAGGATCTGGGACTGTAGCGTCCCGATCGCCGGCGCGCGGCACGCGGGGACCGACGGTGAGGAGGTGCGGCGACGATGGGACGTGCGGTGGAGACCGGGTCCGCGGCCGTGGACGAGGCGGTGCGCGCGGTCCGTGCGCACTCGCGGCGCCGCCAGCTGCTCGACGCGGCGGTGCGCGTGATGGAACGCACCGGATTCCATCAGATGTCCATGCAGGCGCTCGCCGAGGAGGCGCAGGTCAGCGTCGGGCTGATCTACAAGTACTTCGGCGGCAAGGAGGACCTGCTGCTGGCGGCCATCGTCGACATCCTCGACACGTTCCGGGACCGGCTGGACCCGGCCATGACCGACGCGGGAGAGGACCCGGTGGAGCGCTTCGCGGCGGGTTTCCGGCGCTATCTGGAGATCGTCGATGAGAACGTCGATGCCGTGGTGCTCACCTACCGGGAGAGCCGCACCCTCACCGCGGAGGGGCGCGCGCGGATCAAGGAACTCGAGGTGTCCACCAGTGCGCCGCTGCGGGCGGCGCTCACGGATGCGATCGGCGCGGGGCTGGTCACCGAGGTCGACGTGGATCTGGTGACGTTCGACGCGATGATGCTGGCGCACGCGTGGGCGCTCAAGCGCTGGCACTTCGGCCGCCGTTACAGCATCGACGAGTACGGCCGGGCGCAGTTGCGGATACTGCTGGACGGGCTGCTGGAGCCGCAGTCGCGCGACGCCTACGCGCACTTGGTCGCCTGAGGCGGTCAACGGGCGGGTGCGGCGGGGCGGGAGTCCGTGCGCTCCCCGGTCGGCGGGAGGGTGCTGTGCACCGGCCCCTCCTCCCCGGTGGCGGCGAGAAGTTCGGTCAACCGGGCCGCGAGCGAGACCGGCTGCAGACGCAGGCCGTCCGTCGGGTCCGCCGCAAGCGTTTCGATGCGGTTCTCCGTCCGCCGGATCGCTTCGGCGAGTGCACCGTCGGGCGGGTGGCTGCCGGCGCCCAACGGGGCGGGATGCGCGGCGGCCGCGCGGGCCGACTGCGCCACGAGGCGGTACAGGTCCGCCGCCTGATTCCCGTCGACCGCGGGAGTCGCCGTGGGGGATCCCTGCAGAGCGGGGCCGGCCGCGCGTGCGGTGCGGACGACACCCCCGTAGACCGCCAACCGGTGGCGGGTCACGCGGGGGCTGTTGTCCCACAGCAGCGGGCGTGTGAGCGGCTTCGCGACCAGTTGCAGCTGGCGCAGCCGGTTGTCCAGGTCGACCTGCAGTTCCGCG
>CAYVJJ010000542.1:0-1794 GCA_964451655.1 uncultured Mycobacteriaceae bacterium
GGAACGTCTCGAAGGCCTCGGCGGCGTTGAGCTTGCTCAGGATGTACTTCTGCTCGGCCACCGCCGGCTTGCTGTGCGGCACCTCGATGCGGTTCTGCAGCCATTCGCGCTGCTCCGGGTCGAGGATGTGCGTGTACTCGATGCCGATGGTGCGGCAGTAGGCGTTGCGCAGCACGCCCAGGACGTCCCGCAGCTTCATCTTGTCGTGACCGGCGAAACCGCCCACGTTGAACTCGCGGTCGAGGTCCCACAGGGTGAGGTCGTGGCTGAGGACGTCGAGGTCCGGGTGGCTGCGGAAGCGCGCCGGATCCAGGCGCAGCGGGTCCGTGTCGGCCATGAGGTGGCCGCGGTTGCGGTAGGCGGCGATGAGCTCGAGGACGCGGGTGTTCTTGTCGATCAGCCCCTCGGCGATGTCCTGACGCCACCGCACCGGCTCGTAGGGGATGCGCAGATCGGTGAACAGCTCGTCCCAGAACTCGTCCGAGAGCAGCAGCGTGTGGATGCGCCGCAGGAAATCGCCGGACTCGGCGCCCTGGATGATGCGGTGGTCGTAGGTCGACGTCAGCGTGAGCAGCTTGCCCACGCCCACCTCCGCGAGGCGCTCGTCGCTGGCGCCCTGGAACTCGGCCGGATACTCCATCGCGCCCACACCGATGATGGCGCCCTGGCCCTGCATCAGGCGCGGAACCGAGTGCACCGTGCCGATCGTGCCCGGGTTGGTCAGCGAGATCGTGACGCCGTTGAAGTCGGCGATGGTGAGCTTGCCGTCGCGCGCGCGGCGGACGATGTCCTCGTAGGCGTTCCAGAAGCGCGAGAAGCTCATCGTCTCGCAGTTCTTGATCGCCGCCACCACGAGCGAGCGGCTGCCGTCCTTGTTGTGCAGGTCGATGGCCAGGCCCAGGTTGACGTGCTCCGGGGTGACCAGGTGCGGTTTGCCGTCGATCTCCGCGAAGTGCCGGTTCATCGCGGGGAAGTCGGCGAGGGCGCGCACCAGTGCGTAGCCCAGGATGTGGGTGAACGAGACCTTGCCGCCGCGGGTGCGCTGCAGGTGGTTGTTGGCCACCACACGGTTGTCGATCATCAGCTTGGCCGGGATCGCGCGGACCGACGTGGCCGTGGGGATCGACAGCGACGAGGTCATGTTCCTGGCGACGGCCGCCGCGGGGCCGCGCAGGACCTTGCTCTCGGTGCCGTCGTCACCGGCATCGGCCTTCTGCGGTGCAGGCTTGGCGCCGTCGGTCTTCTTCGACGTGGGCGCGGTGCCCTTCTTCGACGTGGGCGCGGTGCCGTCCGTCGTCGCCGGGCCGTCCGTTTTCGGTCGGGCCTTCTTCGGCTCCGTCTTGGCCTGCTGGGCCTGTGCGGACTGCTGTGCCTGTGCGGACTGCTGGGGCTTCGCGGGCCGGGCCTGGGTCTGTGCGGCGGCGGAGCTGTTGGCCGACTGTGCGGCGCCGTCGGTCTGCGCGGTGCGGCCGGAGCCCGCGGGCCGGCTGCCCGAGGTCTGTGTGTCCGGGGTCTTCTGTGTGTCCGAGGACGTGGTGGGGGACGTCGTCCGGCCGGAGGAGGCGGGCGCGGAGCGGCCGTTCTCGCCGGCACCGGGCCGGTAATCGGCGAGGAAGTCATGCCAACTGGCGTCCACCGAGGAGGGGTCCTCCTGGTAGCGGTTGTACATCTCCTCGACCAACCACTGGTTTTGGCCGAACTGCGACGTCGAGCTGCTGGTCACGGCAGAAATTCGCCTCGTTTCGTTCTTCGCTCATCGATCAGCGTGCATGCCTGTACAAGGCTATCGTGTTC
>CAYVJJ010000543.1:0-1786 GCA_964451655.1 uncultured Mycobacteriaceae bacterium
GCGGCTCGCACTCGGTGGCCTGGGGCAAGACCAGCGAGAACATCCGCGAGCTGGAAGTGATGCTGGCGGACGGCACCCGGTTGACGGTCGGCCCCACCAGTGCGGACGCGATGCATGAGGCGGCGTCGCGTGCCGGCCGCGCGGGACGCCTGTACCGGGGGCTCGACGAGCTGACCACGGAGAACCTGGCGCGGCTGCGGACCGAGCTGGGACGGTTCCCCCGCCAGGTCAGCGGTTACGGGCTGCATGAACTGCTGCCCGACCACCACCGGAACCTCGCCCGTGCACTGGTGGGCAGCGAAGGGACGTGTGCGGTGGTGCTGCGCGCCACTCTGGGACTGGTGCGGCCGCCACGGCACCGGGCGCTGCTGGTGCTGGGCTTCGACGGCGACATCCGCTCGGCGCAGGCCGTCCCTGCGATCCTCGAGCACCGCCCTCTGACGGTGGAGAGCATGGGCCGCAAGCTGTTCGCCGGGGTGCGCCTGCACGGGCAGCGGGCGACCGCCGCGGAGAGCCTGCCGGACACCTCGGACTGGCTGCTGGTGGAGACCGGAGGGGACACTCCCGGGGCGGCGCGCGCCGCCGCCGAGGAGCTCGCACACGGCATCGGCATGCCCGCGGGCCGGGACCCGCGGGCCGTGGTGATCACCGACCCGGCGCGGCAGAAGGTCGTGTGGTCGCTGCGCGCGGACGGCAGCGGGTTGGCGGCGCGCACCGTCGACGGCGACGCCGCGTACCCGGGGTTCGAGGACGCGGCCGTGCCTCCCGAGCGGCTGGCGGACTACTTGACCGACTTCCGCGCCCTGCTGCGCGAGCACGGACTGGACGGCGTCTCCTACGGTCACTACGGCGAGGGATGCCTGCACATCCGTCTGGACGCGGACCTGTCCACGGACGGCGGCGTGCGGGACTACCGTCGGTTCCTGTTCGAGGCGGCCGACGTGGTGGCCCGGCACGGCGGATCCATCTCCGGCGAACACGGCGACGGGCAGGCGCGTTCGGAACTGCTGCCGCGTGCGTACAGCCCTGCGATGATGGACCTGTTCGCCCGGTTCAAGGGGCTGTGGGACCCGGACGACCTGCTCAATCCCGGGATCCTGGTGCGGCCCAGGAAGGTCGATGCGGATGTCCGCTGGCTGGAACTGGGGACGCGTGAATGGTCGACGGGCCTGGCCTACCCGGACGACAGGGGCAGCTTCCGGCAGGCGGTGAGCCGGTGTCTGGGCATCGGCAAATGCCGGGTGGAGCAGGATGCGGCGATGTGCCCGAGCTACCAGGTGACCAGGGACGAGAAGCACTCCACCCGTGGGCGCGCCCGCATGCTCTTCGAGATGCTGCAGGGCGACGTGATCGACGACGGCTGGCGCTCCCGGGAGGTCCTGGGCGCGCTGGACCTGTGCCTGAGCTGCAAGGCCTGCAAATCCGACTGTCCGGTGAACGTCGACATGGCGGCCTACAAGTCGGAGTTCCTCTATCAGCATTACCGCGGCCGCCTGAGGCCCCGCGTGCATTACGCGCTGGGCCGGCTGCCGCAGTGGGCGCGGCTGGCGTCGGTGGCGCCGGGCCTGGTCAACGCGGTGTCCTCCCGGCCGGCCCTGGCGCGTGCGGCGAAGCGTGCCGCGGGGATCGACACGCGTCGCGGGTTGCCGCGGTTCGCGCGTCGCACGTTGCGCCGGCAGTGGCGCGACCGCCATGCGGCACCGGGCACGAGGGGCACCGTGCTGCTGTGGCCGGACACGTTCACCGACCACCTGGAGCCGGAGGTGGGCCTCGCTGCGGCGGCGGT
>CAYVJJ010000544.1:0-1782 GCA_964451655.1 uncultured Mycobacteriaceae bacterium
GGACGCGGCGATGATGATGCAGCTCGGCGCGGAGGGCGTGTTCGTCGGCTCGGGGATCTTCAAGTCCGGCAACCCCGTCCAGCGGGCGGAGGCCATCGTGAAGGCCACCGCGTCGTACGACGACCCGGATCGGCTGGCCACGATCTCCCGCGGTCTCGGGGAGGCCATGGTGGGCCTGAACGTCGACGACATCCCCGTGCCGCACCGGCTCGCCGAGCGGGGCTGGTGAGCCGGTGACGGACATCCGGGCGGTCCTCGACCTCGAGCGCCTGGAGCGGGACATCTACCGCGGTCCCGTCGTCGACACCATCCTCAAGCGCACCTTCGGCGGGCAGGTGGCCGGGCAGGCGCTGGTGGCGGCCGAGCGCACCGTGGACGCCCGCTACCGGGTGCATTCGTTGCACGCGAACTTCCTGCGGCCGGGGAACCCCGCGATCCCCACGGTGTTCCTCATCGACCGGGTCAAGGACGGGCGCAGCTTCTGCATGCGGCGGGTCAGCGGCGTCCAGGAAGGCGAGACGATCTTCGCCATGTCCGCGTCCTTCCACGTGCCGGAGGACGGGCTGGAGCATCAGGACCGGATGCCGGACGTGCCCGGCCCGGAGGGGCTGGCGGATCCCCGCACCAGCGACGACGCCGAGGAGGCGCTGTGGTTCGGCAACGAATGGGGCGATTGGGACCTGCGCAAGGTGCCCACGGACGAGCCGGATGAGTCGGGAGTCGCCTCGCGTCAGCGCGTGTGGATGCGTCACCGCAGCAGGTTGCAGGACGACCCGGTCCTGCACATCTGCGCGCTCGCCTACATGAGCGACATGACGCTGCTGGATTCGGCCAAGGTGCCGCACCGGGGTCAGGAGACCGCCAACGCCTCGCTCGATCACGCCATGTGGTTCCTGCGTCCGTTCCGCGCCGACGAGTGGCTGCTCTACGACCAGACCTCGCCGTCCGCGGGCTTCGGGCGGGCGCTGACGCAGGGGCGCATCTACACCCGGGACGGGCACATGGCGGCCGCGGTGGTCCAGGAGGGGCTCATGCGTCCGGTCGCCCCGGGCGGCGGCTCGCTGATCGTCCAGGACACCCTCCGCCGGTGACCGCGGCAGCAGGGGCACGCACAGTGCACGGAGCGGCGGGGCCGGGGGGCGCCGCCCCGCGCATCGGCGTACTCGCACTGCAGGGGGACGTGCGCGAGCATCTGGCGGCCCTGCGCTCGTGCGGGGCGGAGGCCGTGCCCGTGCGCACCCCGGAGGACCTCGGCTCGGTGGGCGGACTGGTGTTCCCGGGCGGAGAATCGACGGCGATGAGCCGTCTGCTCCGTGTGTTCGACATGGTCGGTCCAGTGCAGGATGCGGTCACCGCGGGGATGCCCGTCTACGGCAGCTGTGCGGGGATGATCCTGCTGGCCTCCGAGGTGCTCGACACGCGCGCGGACGCGGTCTGGTTCGGCGCGCTGGACGTCACGGTGCGGCGCAACGCGTTCGGGCGGCAGGTGGACTCGTTCGAGGAGGATCTGCGCATCCCGGGGATCCCGGACGGGCCGGTGCGCGCGGTGTTCATCCGGGCGCCGTGGATCGAGCGTGTCGGCGACGGGGTGGAGGTGCTCGCCTCGGTGCGCCGCGGGGGCGCGGAGCGCGCGGTGGCGGTGCGCCAGGGCGCGGCGCTGGCCACGTCGTTCCACCCGGAAATGGGTGCCGACCTGCGCGTCCACGGGCTGTTTGTCGATATGGTGCGGGCGGCCGCATAGAATCGATTGTCAACACAGTCGGCCTGCGCCTGGCGTGTGCT
>CAYVJJ010000545.1:0-1779 GCA_964451655.1 uncultured Mycobacteriaceae bacterium
CGTAGTTGGGGATGAGGTCGACGGTCTCCTCGTCGATCTCGCGGAGCATCTCCATCGCCAGCGGCGTGAGCCGGGCCTCGGTGTTGTGGCTGACGAAGCCGTTGGTGAGGAACGAGTGGTCGTCCGAATCGACCCGGAGGCTGTACACCGGCCGGACCCCGGCATCGACGACGTCGGCGACCTCCGCATAGTAGAAACGCCCGTCGGTGAGCTCCCGCGCGATGGCCAGCGCGTCAGGCTCGGTGATGTGCGATTCGATCTCGTCGCGTCGATGCTCCCAGCGGGAAATGCGATCGAGGTTGTGCCTGCGGAGCCAATCGCGGTTGTGACGGTCCATGGCGCCGTGGGTCCGCAGGAACCGGCCGAGGCCCGGAACATGGTCATGGCTCAGCGACCGAGATGTGCTGACCGGACTCTGCGCCTCGGCGGAGGCGAGGATCGCACGGAGTTTGGTCTGCTTGTCCCCGCCGAAGCCGATGTGACGCGCGAACAGTTCAGCATCACGGCGATTGGTGACCGCCACCTTGTACTCACCGGTGGCGTGCCGATAGCGCTTGCTGATCACGCCGAACTCCAGCAGCAATTGCTGGACGTCCCGGGCCAACCTGGCGCTGCGGGTCGAATACGAGATCTGGACGGTGTTGCGCGGAAGCTCCGAGCAGGACCCGTCACCGGTGAACAGCGCCTCGAGGAATGTGCGTTTGGCGGCCGGGCCGGATCGCCACACGAACTCGGGTACGTACTTGTCTGCGCTGCGCACTCCGATCATCTCGCCGAGCACGGACGAGCGCAGGCGTTCGAGATTGTGTATGTCGAGTTCATGGATGGTGGAACCCGAGGCGATGCGCCGGCTGGACACGTAGCGCCGGCCACCGATGAGAGCGTCGTACATACCCACGACGAGGCCGAAGTAGTCCTTGTCGAGGTTGTTGAAGCCGGCCCTGTTCTCGGACACGAACCCCTCGCTGACGAAGGCGCCGGCGAGCAGTGCCGCCGCAGTCTCACGCCAGTGGCCCGGTCCGAACTCCGGGGCTGGGGTCCGCTGGATCACCACATGATCGCCGCGCCCGATTTCGCTGAGGAGCTTCCACAACAGGGTGGGGACGCCGGCGACGTCGACGAGGCACAGAACCGGGTGGTTGGTGGTCCCGGACAGCGAATAGCCCTCCGCGGTGGTGAGCGTCAGCGTGCGGTGGTCGCCGGAGTGGAAGAGCACGTCAGCGGCGACGGGTTCACCGTGCCGGTTCAGAACCTTCAGGTCATCAAGCGGGTTGTCGCTGTGCGGGCGAACCCCGGGGACTATGTCCCCGATCCGGACCGTCGCGCCGGTGGCGACGCGAACCCGCGCGTCCGCCGTGACGCAGTAGCGCATGGCGGCCGCCGGGTCGTTGCCCGGAGAGCCGAAGTTGCCCTGGCCGTCCACCAGCGGATAGCGCAGCGACCAGGGCTGCGCCATGCGGACGAGGGTGTCGTAGATGGCGGAGTCGCCGTGCGGGTGGTAGTGACCCATCGTCTCCGCCACGGAGCGGGCCGACTTCACGTAGCTGCGGTCGGGTCGGAAGCCGGACTCGTACATCGCGTACAGCACACGGCGGTGTACGGGCTTGAGGCCGTCGCGCACCTCGGGCAGCGCACGCCCGACGATGACACTCATCGCGTAGTCGATGTAGCTGCGCTGCATCTCCTGCTGAATGTCCACCGGTTCGACCCGGTCGTGCGAACCCTCCGGCGGCAACGTGGTGTCGGTCATTGGCTCCTCTTCTGTCCAGCCCGGTCCTG
>CAYVJJ010000546.1:0-1775 GCA_964451655.1 uncultured Mycobacteriaceae bacterium
ACCGTGTCGCGCCCGGCGTCCTGGAGCTGGTACGCCTGCAGTTTGTGCATCAGCCCGATGCCGCGCCCCTCGTGCCCGCGCATGTAGAGCACCACGCCCCGCCCCTCGGCGGCCACCATCTGCATCGCGGCGTCCAGCTGGGGGCCGCAGTCGCACCGCAGCGACCCGAAGACATCGCCGGTCAGGCACTCCGAGTGCACCCGCACCAGCACGTCCTCCCCGTCGCCGATGTCCCCGCACACCAGCGCCACATGCTCGACCTCATCGTGGATGCTCCGATATCCGACGGCACGGAAGATGCCGTGGGCGGTGGGGATCCGCGCATCGGCCACGCGCTCGACGTGCTTCTCGTGCTTGCGGCGCCAGCTGATCAGGTCCGCGATCGAGATCATCGCCAGATCATGCTCGTCGGCGAACACGCGCAGTTCCTCGGCGCGCGCCATCTCGCCGTCGTTCTTCTGGCTGACGATCTCGCAGATCGCTCCCGCCGGGCGCAGCCCGGCGAGTGAGGCCAGGTCCACCGCCGCCTCGGTGTGGCCGGGTCGGCGCAGCACCCCGCCCTCCTTCGCGCGCAGCGGTACGACGTGGCCGGGCCGGGTGAAATCCGCAGCCGCGCTGTCCGGATCGGCCAGCATGCGCATCGTCCGCGCCCGGTCCGCGGCCGAGATGCCGGTGGTCACACCCTCGCGCGCGTCGACCGTGACGGTGTAAGCGGTGCCGTGTTTGTCCTGGTTGGCCGTGTACATCGGCGGCAGAGCCAACCGTTCGCAGTCGGGGCCGGTCAGCGGCACGCACAGGTATCCGGAGGTGTAGCGGACCATGAACGCGACCAGATCCGGGGTGGCCTTCTCCGCGGCGAAGATGAGGTCGCCCTCGTTCTCGCGGTCCTCGTCGTCCACCACGACGACCGCCTTGCCCGCGGCGATGTCCGCCACCGCCCGCTCTATGCCGTCGAACCTCACGCAACGCTCCCATTGGCCGATCGGGGTCTCGCCCCGCGCATGCGGCTCGATACCCGTGGGCACATCACGGTGCCGCCTGTCCCGTTCATCCGGGCAGTCCCGTTCATGCCCGCTGTCCCGACTATGAGGGTAGTTCCTGCGCGGCGTCCCCGGCGCCACCGGCTCCCAGCAGCCGCTCGACGTACTTGGCTATCACGTCCACCTCCAGATTGACCCGCGTGCCGACACGCGAACGCCCGAGCACGGTCGCCTCCAGCGTGGTGGGGATCAACGACACTTCGAACCAGTCGTGACCTGCAGCGTCACCGGAGCCCAACGCGCTGACCGTGAGCGAGACGCCGTCGACGGCGATCGACCCCTTCTCCACGACGTACCGCGCGGACGCCGCGGGGATCCCGATGCGCACCACCTCCCAGTGTTCGTGGGGGGTGCGGGAGATCACAGTGCCGACGGTGTCGACGTGCCCCTGGACGATGTGCCCGCCCAGCCGGCTCGACACGGCGGCCGCCCGCTCGAGGTTCACCGGGCTGCCCGCGCCGAGGTCCCCCAGCGAGGAGCGGCGCAACGTCTCGTGCATGACGTCGGCGGTGAACGCGTCGGCGCCGCCGCCGTCCTGCGAGCCCACCAGTTCCACGACCGTCAGGCACACGCCGTTGACGCTGATCGAATCGCCGTGCCCGGCGTCGGAGGTGACCAGCGGCCCACGCACCGTGAACCGCGACGAGTCGCCCATCACGGTGACGTCGGTGACGGTGCCGAGCTCTTCGACGATTCCGGTGAACAAACGCGCATTCCTCTCGTTCTGCGGCCCTG
>CAYVJJ010000547.1:0-1773 GCA_964451655.1 uncultured Mycobacteriaceae bacterium
GCACGCCTGGTTCACCCGCTGCTCCCTCGCTCACCGCTCCATCATCCCCCACCGCCCGGGCGCACCCGGCGCGGCCTCACGCCGACGGTGGCGCCGCCCGGTCGGGCGGCGCCACCGTCGGACGCATCGATGTCCCCGGTCAGGCGGGGCAGGCCGGGCTCTGCACGCCGATCACGCCCGCCAGGCCGCAGACGAAGTTGCCGTCGAGCTTCCACTGGCCGTCCGCCGCGACCAGGGTGGCGTCGCCAGTGTTCTCCTGGCCGTCGAAGGTGGCGCTGAACGGAACCGTCAGCACCTCACCGGTCGGCGGCAGGATCGGCCCCACCACGGCGACATCGGTCAGCGATCCGTCCGCCTTGGCCTCCTGGACCTTGTCCGACAGGGTCTGCAGCAGCTGCGGATCCCCCTCGAGGCCGGTGACCAGGTCCTGTTTCTGCTCCAGCGGCACGGACGGATCCAGTGCGGTCTGCAACTGCTGGTTCAGCTCCTCGACGGTGGGCGTCGGGGGCAGGGCGCTGTCCGCGCCTCCGCCCGCATCCTCGGTCGCGGAGGCCGCGGCGGTGGTCGTCGCGGGCGCGTCGGTGCCCCCGTCGGAACCGCATGCGGTCAGAGCAAGGGCGATGGTGGCACCCGCACCCAGTGCGGCTGCGGTCTTGCGGAGTTTCACAGGCAAGTCCTCGTGGTCGGGCGACCGGATTTCCGGTCCGGTCTGCGGACAAGGGCCGTTAGGCGACGGGGCCGGTTCCGGTGGACGGCGCACCCGCATCGTGATGCGCCCCGCTCCGGAACCGGCACTCGCGCCGGAATACGCGTACCACTATGCCAAATCCTCGTCGGCAGCCGGTGACGGCGCATCGTCGTCCTCGGTCCACGGCGCCGGCCAGTCGAGACTGTCCACCGGGTCCGCCCGGGTCAGCCCGGGTTCCGACAGCGGCAACGTGACCACGGCCCCCGGACCGGTGGTCCGGGTCTCGAATCGGACCGTGACCACGCCGTGCCCGCTCCCCTGCACCCAGCCGTGCCCGTGCCCGGGGTGGCGCACATCGTCGCCCGCCCGCAACGGCACGTCCCGCTCCCCGGCCGCCGGCGGCCGGCCGGAGGGGCTATGGCGGACGTGAGGCATCTCACCGCGCAGGGCGCCGCTGTCCAGGTCCCCCTCCGCGTCTCCCGGGTCGTCCGCAACGTCCGCGTCGGGGGTGCGGGCGCCGGCATGACCTCCGCTCCCGCTCCCCGCCGGCTCCGGGGCGTGCGCGTCGAATTGCGGGAACAGCACCGTCTGCTGCAGCGCGGTGAGCCCCGCGTAGCCGACCCCCACCAACCGGATCGCACCCACCTCGCCCGGGTCGACGGCGACCTTCTGCGCCGCCGCGATGAGCACCGCGCGGTCCGTCGTCGCGTAGGCGAGGGTCTTCGACCGTGTGACGGTGGACATGTCGTATTTGCGGAACTTGGCGATCACGGTGCGCGCGCCCCGGCCGTCGTGGAGGAGGCGGCGGTGCGCCGCCTCGCCTGTGGCCTGCAGTGCGTCGCGGACCTCCCGCCGGGTCAACAGGTCCGTGGAGAACGTCGTTTCGGCACTGACCTGCTTCGCGTCCGCGCGCTCGGCCACGGGGCGGTCGTCGACGCCCCGCGCCAGCAGGTGCAGCGCCGGCCCGACGGTGGCTCCGAGCAGCGAAACGACCTCCGCGTTGTCGAGCGACGCGAACTGGCCGATGGTCTCCACCCCGACTGTGCGCAGCCGCTCCTGCGCCACCGGCCCGATCCCCCACAGCC
>CAYVJJ010000548.1:0-1756 GCA_964451655.1 uncultured Mycobacteriaceae bacterium
GGGCCGACGGACCCGGCGCACGCAACGGACGGGAGCGTGACGCGCCCTCGGCGCGGCCGTCTCCTACTCTGTGAGCGTGGAGCGAAACGATGCGCGCAGCGGGAGCGACACCGCGGTGCCTCCCCGGACCGGCGAGGCGCTCCGGTTGATAGACGACTGGCCGGTGGACGCCGCGGCGGCCGCCGTCGTCGCCGCGGACGGGGCCACGTCCTTCCACGGGGCGGCGGACAGGGAGTTCGAGCTCGCCTCGGTCACCAAGCTGCTCACCGCCACGGGTGTCCTTCTGGCGGTCGAGGAGGGCGCGCTGGAGCTCGACGAGCCGGCCGGGCCCGAAGGCTCCACGGTGCGGCATCTGCTGGCGCACGCATCCGGACTCGCCTTCGACGAGCGGCGCGTGCGCGCACGGCCGGGAGAGCGGCGGATCTACTCGAGCGCCGGATACGAGGTCCTGGCGGAGCTGGTGGGGCGACGTACCGGGATCGCCTTCGCCGACTACCTCGCCGAAGGCGTGTTCGCTCCGTTGGCCATGACGTCGACGGGCCTGCACGGCCCGGCCGGCCACGGCGCCCGCTCCACAGTGGGCGACCTCGCGCGGTTCGCCGCAGAACTGCACCGTCCGTCCCTCCTCGACCCGTCGACATGGCGTGCGGCGGCCTCGGTGCAATACCCGGGTCTGGACGGGCTGCTGCCCGGGTACGGGATGCAGCGGCCCAACGACTGGGGGCTCGGATTCGAGCTGCGCGGCCGCAAGGACCCCCATTGGACAGGCTCCGGCAACTCGGAGCGCACCTACGGGCACTTCGGCCAGTCGGGGACGTTGCTGTGGGTGGACCCGCATGCGGGGCTGGCCTGCATCGCCCTGACCGACCGGGCGTTCGGCGAGTGGGCCAAACCGCGGTGGCGGGCGCTGGCGGATGCGGTGCTGGGCGCGGTGCCCGCCGGCGGCGCGGAAAGCGGGGGCCCGGCCGATGGGTGACGACCGCGACGGCGCCCCGGAGCCGGAGGCGCTCGCAGAAAAGGAACCCGATTACCGGTTCACCCTGGCCAACGAGCGCACGTTCCTCGCCTGGATCCGCACATCCATGGGGTTGGTGGCCGGAGGTGTGGTGGTGCACCAGCTGGTCGAGCCCCTGCACGTGCGGGGCGCACGGACGGCGATCGCGCTCGGTTGCGTGGTCCTCGCGATCGCGGTGGCCGCCGGCGCCTACTTCCATTGGCGGTCGGTGCAGGATGCCATGCGGCGCAGTGAGCCGCTGCCGGGATCGGCACTGGTGCCGATCCTGGCGGTCGGGGCCACCGCGATCGCCGTGTTCGCGGCCGTCGCGGTGATCCTGCTGTGACGGCGGTCATGCCGTGACAGCGGCTTACGACGACCCGGGGCTGCAGCCGGAACGGACCTCGCTGTCGTGGCGGCGCACCGCGCTGTCCGCGATGGTGGTGGCTGCGCTGATGCTCCGGCAGGCGGCCGAGTTCGGCTGGGGGACGGCCGCGGTGGCGCCGCTCGTGGGCGTGGGCGTACTGGTGATCCTCGGGCTCGGCTGCTACCGGCGCGGCAACAGCCTGCACAGGCGCAGGATCCACGAGGGCAACGTACTCGCGCGCCGGCGGGTGATGGCGGCCGTGTCGGTGGCGGTGGTGGCAGGCGCGCTGGCGACCGCGGCGATCGAGCTCACCGGCTACCGCTGAGCGGGGGCGCGAATGCGCCGCGGGCGGGACGGGCGGGGGGAAGCCCGTTCGGGAAAGGCGGGGAGAAGCC
>CAYVJJ010000549.1:0-1744 GCA_964451655.1 uncultured Mycobacteriaceae bacterium
GCGTGCAGTCGCCGGCCGCGGTGCTGATGCACGTCTGGATCCGGCTCCCTTCCTCCTGCACCTTACCGTTGCGTAGATCCCGCACGGCACCCGCCTCGAGCGGGACGACGCAGGTCTGGCAGATGCCCATGCGGCAGCCGAAGGGCATCTGCACACCCGCCTGTTCGCCGGCCTCGAGGAGGGTCGTCGCACCGTCGATGGCGAGCGAGCGGCCCGAGCGGGCGAACGTCACCGTGCCGCCGTCCCCGTCCTGCCCGGTCCGGTCGACGGCGAAACGTTCCAGGTGCAGGTTCTCCGTCAGCCCGGCGGCGGTCCATTTCTCCTCGGCGTCCGCGAGCATCCCGGCCGGGCCGCAGGCCCACACCTGCCGCTCGCGCCAGTCGGGGCACAGCCCGTCGAGGGCGTCCAGATTGAACTTGCCCATCGACCGGGTCAACTGCAGGTGCAGGCTCAGCCCATCGTGGCGCGCTGCCAGCGACGCGAGTTCGTCCCGGAACATCGCCGAGTCCTCGGTGGGCGCCGAGTGCACGTGAACGATGTCCGGAACACGGCCACGGCGGTCCATTGTGCGCAGCATCGACATGATCGGCGTGATACCGCTGCCCGCGGTCAGGAACAGCATCGTGTCCGGCAGCGGCTCCGGCAGAGCGAAGTTGCCCTGCGGGGCGGCCAGCCGCACCACCGTGCCGGGTTCCACACCTCCGACGATGTGGGAGGACAAGAAGCCTTCCGGCATGGCCTTGACAGTGATGGTGATGAGCTTCTCGCCCCGGATCGGGCTGGAGGTCAGCGAGTAGGAACGCCAGTGCCAGCGCCCGTCGACCAACAGTCCGATCCCGATGTACTGGCCGGGGCTGTAGTCGAAGTGGAAACCCCATCCGGGCCGTATCACCAGGGTGGCGGAGTCCGCCGTCTCAGGACGCACCTCCACGATCCGGCCGCGCAGTTCGCGGGCCGACCACAGGGGGTTGACCAGATGCAGGTAATCGTCCGGCAACAGCGGGGTGGTGACCCGCGCGACCGCGCCGCGCAGCATGTTGCGGCGCTCCGAGCCGGTGGTCGCCACATCCTTGGCCGGCTCCTCGAGCCACCTGCGCACCTGCGCGACCTTCTGTCCCAGGTCGAATCCCACAGCCCGTCCCCTCGTCGTCCGACGACTACACAACCTACGGTCCCGTAGGTTACCGCATAGCCGAGGCGGCGCGGAACGTGCCGGCCGTCACAGGACGGACCGCACGCGACGGCTGCGCCTCACATGAGCTCGAGCAGGAACGGCAGTTCCTGGGTGGCGTACCAGGCCAACTGGTGGTCCTCCGCGTCGCCCAGGATGAACTCCGCGTCCTCATCGCCCAGGTCCGCCGCGTCGACCGCCTCGACGGCCCGCCGCATGTCCTCCTCGGCGTCTTCGAGGTCGACGTGCACGGACGCGACCTGTTTCAGCGTGATCGGCTCCTGCACCCGCAGCACCGCGGCGTCGAGGTCGGGCCGGTGTTCGGCGCCGCCGACGTCCGCGCTCACCACGACCCGGCGCATGCGGGCGCCCGGCTGGGCGGACAGCAGACGCAGCGAGGCCCTGGCCGCCTCCGCCATCGCCACCTCGGCCAGTTCGTCGTCGCCGTCCGCGGTGTACTCCTCCCGCAGCGCCGGGGTCACGGAGAAGACGGTTCCGCTGAGCGGCATGAACAGCCGGTCGCGGGAGAGCTCCTCGAGCATCGGCACGGTCATCGGGACGAACACCCTCATG
>CAYVJJ010000550.1:0-1744 GCA_964451655.1 uncultured Mycobacteriaceae bacterium
GTGGTGAGCACCGTCTTCTTGTCGATGTGCACCTTGATGTGCACGTGCACCGCCCTGCCCGAGTACCAGCCGGGATAGATCGAGGTGAACCGCACGATGCCGTTCGAGTCGGTGACCTGGGCCCCGCGCAGGAAGGTCTCGCTGTCCGAGGGGGCGGACTCGGTATCGCCGACGCTGTAGCTCCCGTCCGAGGTCTCTCCGGATCCGCCGGCGTCCGGCGGCGGAGCACCGGCCCCTGGACCGCCACCGGCAGGGGGAGGCCCGTCCGGGGGACCGCCGTCCGGGGCACCGCCGGCCGGCGGCGGGCCCGAGGGGGCCTCACCCTGCGGCGAGCCCTGATCCTGCGGCGGGGCGCCACCCGGAGCCCCCGCGCCTCCGGCCCCTGCGGTGAACCCGGAGTACACACCGGTCGCGTCGCAATGCCAGATCTCGACGACCGCGTTCGCCACCCCGCCGGCCGTCGGATCGTCGGTGCACTGCGCGACGTCCTGCACCCGCAACGCGAGCTCCATCGGCATGCCCGTCCGGTCCTCGCGGACGTCGCGGCGGATCGAGTCGACGTCGAACCAGTACGGACCCTGCGTCTCCTCCTTGGTGAGCGTGCACCGCGGGGCCGAATCCAGCATGGCGGTGAGCGTGTCGTCCACGGTGCCGGCCGCCGGCGCCGCGGTGGAGGAATCGGCGGTGGCCGCCTCACCGGGGTCCGAGCCGCACGCCGCCAGCACGCCGGTCAGCCCCAGCAGCCCGCTGATGCCCAGCGCACGGCGGCGGGTGACACGGGCGGCGGCCGACGACGAGCGCGGATCCACGCCGCGGTGGTGGTTGCCGGGGGTCAACGGGGCGGGCACGTGCTTCTCCTTCGTCTCTACGCCGCCGGCGCGGAGCCGGTCGGTCATCGCAGTGAACACTACGAATCCCGGTTGGCATCCGGCTGTGTGAAAGCTGTGGATTTCCTGTGAGCCCCGCCCGAGGCTGTTCCGGGCCCCGGTCTCATGCGGCCCGGACCCGGCCTACCCCCGCTGTGCCCTCTTCATCCCGCGTGCGACGGCGGCGGCGATCTGCGGCCGCAACTGTTCAGCGGCGACGATGGTGTGCACCGACCCGACCTCGCGGGCGCGTTCGATATTGTGCACCGCCTCGAACTCGGAGGCCACCTCTCCCAGCTTGCCGGAGCGCACGTCGGTCCACGCGGCGGACAGTTCGACGCTGATGCGGGCCTGTTCCGCCTCGGTGGTGGCCGCCGCCAGCTCCGCTTCGAGCTGCCGCACCGCCTCGTCGGCCTTCGTACGGTTGTTGACCTCACGGGAGAACACGACGGCCGCGGCGGGGGCGCCGCCGATCACCGACGCGTAGGAGCCCTCGACGGCGAGCACCTCCATGTTGTCGTTGAGCGCGCCGGAGAACACCACGAACGCGCCGCCGTGGTACCGGGAGATCACGCAGAACACGATGGGCCCGTCGAAGTTGACCATGGCCCTGCCGATCTCGGCCCCGTACTGCAGCTGCAGGTTGCGCAGAGATTCGGGTGAGCCGTCGAACCCGGACAGGTTGGCCAGCACCACCACGGGCCGCACCCCGGAGGCTGCGTTGATCCCGCGGGCCGTCTTCCACGACGAGGCGGGGAACAGCGTGCCGGAGGTCCACGAGTCGGGCCCGTCGGCGGGGAACCAGCCCTTGCGCGGGATGGACCGCGACTCGATGCCGATGACCGTCACCGGGTTGCCGTCCAGGTGCGCGTCGAACA
>CAYVJJ010000551.1:0-1741 GCA_964451655.1 uncultured Mycobacteriaceae bacterium
AGCACCAGGAACGCCGCGCCCGCCAGCACCGACAGCGGCAGCAGCAGCCGGTGGCCGGGCCCCACCATCAGCCGGACCGCGTGCGGCACCACGATCCCGACGAACCCGATCAGCCCGCTGACGCTGACCACGGCGGCCGTCCCCAGGGTGGCGACCCCCACCAGCAGCAGCCGCACCCGCGCCGGGCGGATGCCCAGGCTGGCGGCCTCGACGTCGCCGACGGACATCACGTCGAGCGGGCGCCGGAACAGCAGGATCACCACGATGGTCGCCGCCACGTACGGCAGCACCAGGGTGACGTCGGACCAGCCGTCGGTGCTGAGGCGTCCCAGCAGCCAGGCGTAAACGTCACGCAGCGAATCCTGGTAGCGCTGCTGCACGAAGGTCTGCGCCGCATTGGCGAACGCCGCGACGGCCACCCCCGCGAGGATGATGACCACCTCGCCTCGCCCGCCGCCCACGCTGCGCCCCAGCAGGTAGGTGGCGGCGACGGCGATGAGGCCGCCCGCGAAGGCCGCGGCCGGGACCCCCAGCGACCCCGCGCCCGCGCCGGCCGCGCCCGACACGATGACGACCGTCGCGCCCAGACCGGCGCCGCTGGAGACTCCCAACAGGTACGGGTCGGCCAGCGGGTTGCGGAACACCCCCTGGTAGGCCGCGCCCGCGACGGCCAGTGTCGCGCCCACCAGCGCGCCCAGCACTACCCGCGGCAGCCGGATCTGCCAGAGGATCGCATGCTGCTGCGCCGTCAGGCCCGAGTCCACGTGCACCAGCGGCAGCCCGTCGGCCAGCTCGGCCAGCACGCCGCCGGCGGACAGTCCCGACGCGCCGACCAGCGTCGCCGTCAGCATCACGCCGGCGGTCACCACCGCGGCCGCGCCGACGATCGCCGCGGTGCGCCCCGGACCACGGCGCGCGGCGACACCGCCGGGGCGGGTCGCCGTCGCCGTCACGACCCCTGCTTCGCCGTCAGGATGTCCGCGATGTCCTGGGCGAGCTCACCGATCCGGGGGCCCCAACGGCTGGTGATGTCGTCGTCGAGCACGTGCACCTGCCCGTCCCGCACCGCGGTGATGCCGGACCAGCCGGGGCGCTGCGCCACCGACTCCGGGGACGCGCCGCCGCGCTGAGCGTCGGCCAGGAAGATCAGGTCGGGGTCCGCGGAGACGACGTACTCGGACTGCAGCTGCGGGTAGGCGCCCGCAGCCGAGGCCTCGTCGGCGATGTTCTGCAGACCGAACAGCCCGTAGATCTGCCCGATGAACGATTCCGAGGTGACCGTGTACAGGGTGTTGTCGAGCTCGTGGAAATACGTCTTCCCCTTGCCGGCGTCGCCCGCGCGGTCGACGGCGTCGGTGACCTGCCCGCGCACCGTGTCCACCAGTTCCCGCGCCCGGTCCGGATGTCCGGTGACCACGCCCGCCTGCTCGAACTGCTCGTAGGCGCCCTCGATGCTGTCGGGCGCCGGCAGCTGCAGATACTGCACCCCCACCTTGTCCAGGCCCGCGGCAAGCCCCCCGTCGTCGTCGGCGAACACCACCAGGTCCGGGCGGTACCCCAGGACGGCCTCCAGGTTGGGCGTGTACCCGGACAGGTCCGTGGTGGGCACGCCCTCGGGATAGTCGGATTGGTCGTCTACGGCCACCACCTGGTCGCCCGCGCCCACCGCGTAGAGGATCTCGGTGGCGGAGGGGCTCAGCGAGACGATCCGCTGCGGCGCGTCCTCCGGCGACGCGGGGGC
>CAYVJJ010000552.1:0-1732 GCA_964451655.1 uncultured Mycobacteriaceae bacterium
ACAGCTCGGTGCCGTACAGGCTGCACCACTCGGGCGTCATGCCGTAGGCGTCCGGATCCAGGGGCGCATCCCAGTCGATATCCACCGTGGGGTCGTAGGACTTGCGCTCGGCGGACTGCAGGAGCCGGGCCGCCGTCTGCTCGCGCGTTCCGTGCTTGGACGGCCGCATTCCCGCAGGTACATGTGTGCGTCCGGTGGTGATCGTCATGATCTGCCCCGCAATCGGTACGTAGCGGCGGGCCTGCGATCCGTCGGAGCGGACCCGCCACCCCGGTACTTCCGGTTACACATACCATTGTGGACCTTGCCAATGGGTGTTGGCAAGGTCCACGGGCATTGGGCCGATCGCGGCGGAGGTGATGCCGGGCGGCAGAGCAGCGGGGCGGCCGGGCCGGCGGGGCGGCCGGGCCGGCGGGGCGGCCGGGCCGACGGGGTGACTGCAGGGGACGGCGCAGGGCCGACTCCCTTCAGCCCGCTCCGGGCGGCGCCCCCCTTACCGCGCGCCGGTCTTCCTCTTGCGCGCCGGTCCCGGATCCGCCCGCCGGTCTTCCTTTTGCGCACGAGCTATCCCGGCGTGTCGTCGTAATGGGTGCGCGGCGCAGTGCGGTCGACCGTGAATGCGCGCGCGGATGACAGATCGGTGCGCGGGACTCCTCAGCAATGGGCGCGCGGACTACAGATCGGCGCGCGGGCCGCCACGGCCCCTCGAGGACCGGTGCGCGGGGCGGAAAACGGTGCGCGGCTGCGCCGCCGGCATTGTCCTCATCAGGCGCACCGGCGCACGGGATGCAGGGCTGTGCGCGGTATGCAGGACTGTGCGCGCCGTACGCCAACAGCAGCGCCCCGGGCGTCAGCGCCCCTGGATCTCGTCGACCTTGGGCTTGACGTCGGCCATGTAGATGCCGACCGCGACCACCCCGATGATGCCGAGGAAGCTCAGCGCGCCCGTGACGAAGAACAGCACGAGCGCGACCGCGATGATCCCGATCCATACCGGCTTGGTGAGACGGCCGACGGCGGGGAACGCGTCAGAGCGCTGACGGATCGCATGGATCAGCGCCACCGCACCGAAGATGATGGCGGCCCAGCGCGCGACCATGAAGATCAGATCGATTACTCCCACGCGAACGATTGTACGGACACGCTGGGCATTGCCGATCTTCGCACCGGGCGGGCCCGGCCACCGTCGCACCCGCCCGGCCACCGGCGCACCCCCTGGCCCCCGGCGCACGCCCTGGCCACCGGCGCACCCGCCCGGCCACCGGCGCACCCGCCCCGCAGCCGGAGCGCCGCGAGCAGCACCCCGCAACGACCTCGCCCCCGGGCACCGCGTGGGCGCCCGGGGGCGAGGGCCGACCGGTCCGCCGGTCAGCCTGTGACGGCGGACCGACGGAGCGGGATCACTTGCTCTGCGTGGTCTTGCCGGTCGTCTTCTTGGCGGCCGTCGACTTCTTGGCCGGCGTGCTCTTCTTGGCGGCCGTCGACTTCTTGGCCGGCTCCGCCTTCTTGGCGGCCGACTCGGTCTTCTTGGCCGCGGCCGAGGCCTTGCTGGAGGTCTCCTTGCCCGCGTTCTCGATCTTCTCCGCGGCGGCGGTGGCGGCCTTCTCGGTCTCGGCGGCGACGTCCGCACCGGCCTCAGCGGTCTCACCGGCGGCGCGTCCCGTCAGCTTGGCTGCGCGCTCGCCGACCTCGCGGGTGCGGGACGCGACGGTGCCCAGCGCTTCCTCGGTGA
>CAYVJJ010000553.1:0-1729 GCA_964451655.1 uncultured Mycobacteriaceae bacterium
GCGACCTGATCTTCCCGCACCACGAGTTCTCCGCGGCGCACGCGGAGGCGGTCACGGGCGACCGTCGCTTCGCCCGGCACTATGTGCACACCGGGATGATGGGGCTCGACGGCGAGAAGATGTCGAAGAGCCTCGGCAACCTTGTGCTCGTCTCCCGCCTGCGCGAGGCCGGTGAGGACCCGATGGCGATGCGCCTGGCGCTGCTGGACGGGCATTACCGCGCCGACCGCTTCTGGACCGAGGAGCTGCTGGCAGCCGCCCGCGAGAGGCTGTCCCGCTGGCGGGCGGCGGCCTCGGCGCCTGCCGGCCCCCCTGCGGAGGAGACCCTGGCGCGGCTGCGTCAGCACCTCGCGGACGACCTCGACACCCCCAAGGCGCTCGTCGCCGTCGACGCCTGGGCGGCGGACGTCGCCGCCGGCCTCGGCTCCGACGAATCCGCCCCCGGCCGCATCGCCGATGCCGTGGACGCCCTGCTGGGCGTGCGGCTGCACGCCTGACGCACGGGCCCGCCCGGAGCGGCTCGGTCAGCCCCGGCCGTCCGGCCCGTGCCGCCGCAGGTAGCGCTCGAATTCCGCGGCGATCTCGTCACCGTCGACCGCCCGCAGCATCTCGGACAGGTCCGTCTGCGCATCGCCGCGTTCCTCGAGCGTCTGCACGTATTCCGCGATGTCCTCGTCCTCCTCGGTCATCGCGCGGGCCGTCTCCTCCCAATCCTCCGCCTGCCGGGGCAGGTCGCCCAGCGGCACGTCCTCGCCCAGCACGGCGGACAGACGGCGCAGCAGCGCCACGACCACCTTGGGGTTCGGCGGTTGCGACAAGTAGTGGGGCACCGCAGCCCACAGCGTCACCGCGGGGATGCCCGCGCGCACGCAGGCGTCCTGCAGCACACCCGTGATCCCGGTGGGACCCTCGTAGTTGCTCTCGGTGAGGCCGAGGCGCTCGGCCGCCGCCGCGCTGTGCGCGCTGCCGGTGATCGGCACCGGACGGGTGTGGGGCGTGTCGGCCAGCAGTGCGCCGATGGTGACGACGGCCGCCGCGCCCGCCTGTGTGAACAGGTCCAGCAGCTCGGTGGTGAAGGCCCGCCAGCGCAGGTTCGGCTCGATTCCGTGCACGAGGATCAGCTCGCGCCCGCCGGGCGCCAGGCGGCAGCGGGTGAGCCGGGTGGCCGGCCACTCGATGCGGCGTGTGACCCCCGAGACCTGCGCTATGACCGGGCGGTTCACCTGATAATCGTAGTAGCCTTCCGAGTCGATCTCGGCCATCGGCGTCGCGCCGCCGATCAACGCCAGGTGCTCCACGACGCCGGTGGCGGCGTCCGCGGCGTCGTTCCAGCCCTCGAAGGCGGCCACCACGACGGGGCCGTCGCCGAAGTCGCCCGGGCCATGGCCGCCCGACGGCCCGGATGCGGGGGAGGACTCAGTACTGCTCACACCACCAGCCTACGGTCCCCCGGAAATAACCGGACCATTACTCTGTCCCCATGCCCGCACACTCTGATTCCGCCTTGTTCCGCGCCCTCGACCGCCGCGTCGTGATCGGTGACGGGGCGATGGGGACGATGCTGCAGGCCGCGGATCTGCCTCTGGAGGACTTCCGCGGCCTCGAGGGCTGCAACGAGATCCTCAACGAGACCCGGCCGGACGTCCTGCGCGACATCCACGGCGCGTTCCTCGACGCCGGTGTGGACGCGATCGAATCCAACACGTTCGGCTGCAACCTGCCCAACCTG
>CAYVJJ010000554.1:0-1723 GCA_964451655.1 uncultured Mycobacteriaceae bacterium
GATGAAGCTGTACTCCTCGCGCGCGGCGACCGAGGTGGCGATGGAGGCCGTGCAGCTCTTCGGCGGCAACGGCTACATGAACGAGTACAAGGTCGAGCAGCTGGCCCGCGACGCCAAATCACTGATGATCTACGCGGGCAGCAACGAGATCCAGGTGACGCACATCGCCAAGGGTCTGCTCGCCTGACGCGGGCGCCGCCGGGAAGCGCGCCGACCGGGGCGGGCTTCCCGGCGGCGCTGTCCCGCTTCGAGACACGGCCCCGGAGGAGACGAACCCGTCTGCAGCCCGCGCGCCGTCACGCCTGTGAAGTGGACTGACGACGGACAATGTGCGGCACCTCACGGTCACAATGGGCTGGACGTCCGTCTTAAATCAGTGCTGACTTTATGCCGCATCTGTCGTAGCCTGGAAACATGACGGAGCGTGTTTCCGAGCGTCGATATCGTGGGCTTCCGCCTGAGGTGCGTCAGGCCGACCGTCGACGACGCTTCCGTGAAGCAGGGCTCGACGTCTTCTCCGAGACCGGATACATGAGCTGTTCGGTCCCGGAGATCTGTCGTGTGGCGGGTCTGTCCACGCGGCAATTCTATGAGGAATTCTCCTCCCGTGAGGGTCTTCTGCTGGACTTGTACCAGCGCATCAACGAGGAGGCCCGCAATCTCGTCTCGCAGGCGCTCCGGGAGGCGGCGGGCGGCAGCGTCCGGGACCATGTGGCCGCGGCGGTCACCGCCTACATCCGCGCGCTGGGGGATGATCCGCGCCGTGCCCGCCTGGCCCTGACCGAGGCCGTGGGAGTCAACCGCAACGTGGACCGCGAACGCGAGCGGCAGCGCGCGGAGTGGACCGTGCTGATGGAGTCGGCCAGCCGCGAGCTGCTGCCGGGCAGCGAGGCGCCGGTCGGCGGCTACCGCACGGCGATGGTCGCCTACACCGGTGCGGTGAACGCGGTCGTGGCGGACTGGGCGCGGGGGGAACCGCGCGCCCCCATGGCGGAGATGGTCGAGGTGCTCGTGCCCCTGCTGATGACGGTGCTGGGCCTCCACGACAGCGCCGGCGAGGGGGCCGCCTGAGCCGCTCCGGCGGTACCGCCGGAGCCGTGCGCTCCGGATCGCCCCGTCCGCGGCCCGCCCCCGGGCCGGGCTCCGGAAAGCGTGTGGCGCGGGTCCCGGGGTGATGAGACGATGACGGTCAGCGGCCGGGGCGCGCCCCGGCCGGTCCCGTCGTCACGTCACGGAGGCAAGCCAGTGTCGCAGCAGGTCCAGGGTGTCATCGCGCGGGCTGAGGGGGCGCCCGTCGAACTCGTCCCCGTCACGATCCCCGATCCGGGCCCGCGTGACGTGATCGTCCGCGTCCAGGCCTGCGGCGTCTGCCATACGGACGTCACCTACCGGGACGGCGGCGTGAACGACGAGTATCCGTTCCTGCTGGGGCATGAGGCCGCGGGCATCGTCGAAACGGTGGGCCCCGAGGTCACTCACGTGTCGGCGGGCGACTTCGTGGTGCTCAACTGGCGGGCGGTGTGCGGGGAGTGCCGCGCCTGCAAGCGCGGCCGCCCCTGGTACTGCTTCGACACCTTCAACGCATCGCGGCCGATGACGCTCGAGGACGGCACCGAGTTGACGCCGGCGCTGGGCATCGGGGCCTTCGCGGAGAAGACACTGGTGCATGAGGGCCAGTGCACCAAGGTCGACGCGCAGGCGGATCCGGCCGTGGCGGGGCTGC
>CAYVJJ010000555.1:0-1721 GCA_964451655.1 uncultured Mycobacteriaceae bacterium
TTCCACGTCGGTGCTCACAGTCTCCGAGTCCACCACAGTTCCGATGCTCACAGCGGGATGTTCCCATGCTTCTTGGGCGGCAGGCTGACCGACTTGCGCTCCAGCAGCCGCAGCGACTTGGCGATGTGGGCGCGGGTGTGCGACGGCGGGATGACCGCGTCGAGGTACCCGCGTTCGGCGGCAACATAGGGGTTGACCAGCGTGTCCTCGTACTCCTGCTGGAGCTCGAGGCGCACCGCGTCGACATCCTTGCCCTCGGCCTCGGCGGCCTTGAGCTCCTTGCGGTAGACGAAGCCGACGGCGCCCGACGCGCCCATGACCGCGATCTGGGCCGTGGGCCAGGCCAGGTTGACGTCGGCGCCCATGTGCTTCGACCCCATCACGTCGTACGCCCCGCCGTAGGCCTTGCGGGTGATGACGGTGATCTTGCCGACGGTGGCTTCGCCGTAGGCGAACAGCAGTTTCGCCCCGCGACGGATGATCCCGCCGTACTCCTGGTCGGTGCCGGGCAGGAATCCCGGCACGTCCACCAGCGTCACGATCGGAATGTTGAATGCGTCGCAGGTGCGCACGAAGCGGGCGGCCTTCTCCGAGGCGTCGATGTCGAGCGTCCCGGCGAACTGGGTGGGCTGGTTGGCGACGATGCCCACCGAGCGGCCGTCGATCCGGGCGAAGCCCACCACGATGTTGGTGGCCCGGCCCGACTGGACCTCGAGGAACTCCTCGTCGTCGACGAGGCGCTCGATGACCCCGTGCATGTCGTACGGCTGGTTGGGGGAGTCCGGGATGATCGTGTCGAGCTCGAGGTCGGTGGCCGTGACCGATTCCTCCACGGACGTCTCGACGGGGTTCGGCGCGGGGTACCGGGGCGCCTCGGACCGGTTGTTGTCGGGCAGGTACCCCACGAGGTCCTTGACGTACTCGAGGGCGTCCTCCTCGTCGGGCGCCACGTAGTGCGCGACGCCGGAGGTCGACATGTGCGTGTGCGCCCCGCCGAGCTCCTCCATGGTGACGTCCTCGCCGGTGACGGTCTTGATCACGTCGGGGCCGGTGACGAACATCTGGCTGGTCTTGTCGGTCATCACGATGAAGTCCGTCAGCGCAGGGGAGTAGACGTGGCCGCCGGCGTTGGGGCCCATGATCAGGGAGATCTGCGGGATCACGCCGGAGGCCTGCACGTTGCGGTAGAAGATCTCGCCGTAGAGGCCCAGCGAGACCACGCCCTCCTGGATGCGCGCGCCGGCGCCTTCGTTGATGCCGATCAAGGGACGTCCGGTCTTGAGCGCCAGATCCATGACCTTGACGATCTTCTCGCCGTAGACCTCGCCCAGGCTGCCGCCGAAGACAGTGACGTCCTGGCTGAACACGCAGACCTCGCGGCCGTCGATGGTGCCGTATCCGGTGACGACACCGTCGCCCATCGGGCGGTTGGCGTCGAGGCCGAAATTGGTCGACCGGTGCCGGGCCAGGGCGTCGATCTCGACGAACGAACCCTCGTCCAGGAGCAGGTGGATGCGCTCGCGCGCGGTGAACTTGCCCTTGGCGTGCTGCTTCTCGATCGCGGCCTCGCCCACCGGCTGCTGGGCCTCCGCGAGCCGGTTGCGCAGGTCCGCGAGCTTTCCGGCTGTCGTGTGGATGTCGATGGCCGCCGGGTCCTGCGGGGCCGCGGCGGCCGTCGTCGAGTCTGTCGCACTGGTCATGTGCTGCATGGTAGCGATCCG
>CAYVJJ010000556.1:0-1719 GCA_964451655.1 uncultured Mycobacteriaceae bacterium
ACCAACCGGCCCTGCCCTGCACCAACCGGCCCTGCCCCTGCCCTGCAGGCGCGGGGCGGCGCCGCCGTGACGCCGGTCGTGCGCGTCACCCCCGCGGCACCGGCTCCCCGCGGTACGGCCCGAAGCTCCACTGGTTGCCCTCGGGGTCGCGCACCGCGAATTCGCGGTTGCCGTAATCCTGGTCGGCGAGCGGGCGCATGATGTCCGCCCCCGCTGCGGTGGCCTTCGCGTAGAGCGCGTCGACGTCGTCGGTGACCACGTACGCCCCGAAGGTCCCGGGCTGCAGCGACCAGTCCCGGTCGGGATCGTGATCCCCCAGCATGATGCCGCCGCCTTCCGGCCAGGCCAGTTGGGCATGGACCACACGGCCGCCGTCGGTGTAACAGGCGGCCTCGATGAAGCCGAGCGTGCCGACGAGCCAGTCGATGAGCGCGCGGGCGTCGCGCGCCTGCAGCGACGGCCACACTGTGGGCGCGGGGGTGAGGCCGCGCAGGTCGGTGGATTGTCCGGTGGTGTCGTGTGTGTTGGTCATGCGGCTCAGTCTTCCGCGCGCCTATGGCCGCCGGCTTGGATGTTTCCGATCTCTTCGGTCACGAAGGTGCTGGGCGAGGTGTCCGTGAAGCGACGGAACTCGCGGGCAAAGTGCGCCTGGTCGTAGTAGCCGGTCCGCGCGGCGAGGTCCGCGAGGAGCGGAGGGCGCCCCCGGCGCACTGCGCCGGTCAGCGCGCTGAACGCCGCGTCGAACCGCAGGAGCCGGCCGAGCTCGCGCGGGGTCGTGCCCAGCTCTCGGCGCACCACCACCGCCAGCTGCCGTTCGCTGAGGCACGTTTCGCGTGCGAGTGCGGACACCGTGACGGCGCCGCCGCCGGCGGCGGCGAGGCGGGACCAGGTGTCGACGATCTCGGTGCGGGGGCGGTGGCGCGCGGGGACCATCGCGGTGCGCCGTCGCAGGTATTCCTCGACGGCGTCGAAGCGGCCGGGCCACGTCGGGGTCTCGTGGAGCCGGTCGCGCAGCCTCGTGATGTCCGCGCCAAGGATGTCGTCGGCGGGGATGCTGGAGCCGAACAGCGCACCGGCGGGAACGCCGAACAGGGCTCCGGCCGCGAGGGGGTGGACCGATATCTGGATACCGCGCTGCCGCGTGGGCTGTCGGATGTAGGTGGGCGACAGATGCAGGCCCGCGATCAGTGTGTCGAAGGCGTCGAGGCGTCCGGCGTGCCAGTCCTCGGGCGTACCGGCGCCCTCGACAGGGTCGTCCATACTGAGGATGAAGGTGAGCCCGCGCGACGGGAGCCCGCGGTGCAGGCCCTCGGTCAGGCCGTCGGCCGCGTAACCGTAGAGCGCCAGCACCCCGGGCACGGTCGATGTCCTATGGACGAACTCCAGCGTGGTCATCGCACTGCCCGTCCTTTCCGGCCGGCGGTCCGGGCTGTCGCAGGGGCGGACGCGGCCTGGGATCAGTCGGAGTCGAAGTCGCCGGCCCCGCGGCGCAATTCGGTGAGGACGGAGACGAGCCGGTCCACGCCCGGCGCGCTCAGGCCCGCGTCTGTGAACACCTCGGCATTGAGCTTCTCCGTCGCCACCCGGGCGAGCGCACGCCCCTCGTCGGTGATCTCCACCAGCGTGGTGCGGCGGTCGCTGGGGTGCGGCAGGCGACGCACCATCCCCGCGGCCTCCAGCCGGTCCACCACGTTGGTGATGCTGGTGGGGTGCACCTGC
>CAYVJJ010000557.1:0-1691 GCA_964451655.1 uncultured Mycobacteriaceae bacterium
GCGATCATGCCGCCGTGGTACTGGAAGTAGTCGTCCGAGTCGGCGATGTCGTGCTCACGGGTGTCGGTGTTCTTGGCCGCCACCGCGATCCGCGCATAGTTGACCCGCATGTCCTCCGCCGCCGGCTCACCGTGCAGGTCGCGCCCGTAGGCGAAGCCGCCCCACGCGGTGTAGACGTCGGCCAGGTCGCGGTCGTCGCGCCAATTGCCGGACTCGATCAGCTGCAGGATCCCCGCCCCGTACGCCCCGGGCTTGGACCCGAAGATGCGGGTGCGGGCGCGCCGTTCGTCCCCGTGCGAGGCGGTGTCGGCGCGCACGTGCGCACGCACATAGTTGTCCTCGTCGGACTCGTCGAGGCCCGCCACCAGAGCGAAGGCGTCATCCAGCAGCCCGATGACGTGGGGGAACGCATCCCGGAAGAACCCGGAGATGCGCACGGTCACGTCGATGCGCGGGCGGCCCAGCTCCTCGAGATCGACCACGTCCAGGCCCACCACACGGCGCGACTCGTCGTCCCACCGGGGCCGCACGCCGATCAGCGCCAGCACCTCGGCGATGTCGTCGCCCGCGGTGCGCATGGCCGACGTGCCCCACACCGACAGGCCCACCGAGGCCGGATGGCCGCCGGTCTCGGCCACGTAGCGCTCCACCAGAGAACGCGCCATCGACTGCCCCGTCTCCCAGGCCAGCCGGCTCGGCACCGCCTTCGGGTCGACGGTGTAGAAGTTGCGCCCCGTCGGCAGCACGTTGACCAGCCCGCGCAGCGGCGACCCCGACGGCCCGGCGGGCACGTAGCCGCCGTCGAGCGCGTGCAGCACTGCGCCGATCTCGTCGGTGGTCTGCGCCAGGCGCGGAACGATCTGCGCGGCGGCGAACTCGAGTACCTGCCGCACCGCGTCACGATCGACCGGACCGCCCGCGATGCCGTCCGCGGGGGCGTGCCGGTCCACCACACCGGCGGCGGCCGACGGATCCCAGCCCTCGTCCTCCATGGCCTGCACCAGTGTGCGGGCGGCGGTCTCCGCGGCGTCGACCGCGGCGAGATCCGGGCCCGCACCGGCCGCGTCATCCGCGCCGTCGGACGCGCCGGGTCCGCCCGTGAGGCCCAGCGCCGCGCGCAGCCCCGGCAGCGCGTGGGAGCGACCACCCCACACCTGCGCGGCCCGCAGCATCGAGAGCACCAGGTTCACCCGCTGCTCCGGGTCCGGCGCCTGTCCCAGCACGTGCAGGCCGTCACGGATCTGCGCGTCCTTGATCTCGCACAGCCAGCCGTCGACATGCAGCAGCATGTCGTCGAAGACCTCGTCGTCGGGGCGCGCCTCCAGGCCCAGGTCGCGGTCCATCTTCGCGGCCTCGAGCAGAGTCCAGATCTCCTGGCGGATCGCCGGCAGCTTGCCCGGGTCCATCGCGCTGATGTGCTGGTGCTCGTCCAGAAGCTGCTCGAGCCGGGCGATGTCGCCGTAGGACTCGGCACGCGCCATCGGAGGGATCAGGTGGTCGACGATGGTGGCGTGCGCACGCCGCTTGGCCTGCGCACCCTCACCCGGGTCGTTGACCAGGAACGGGTAGATCATCGGCAGATTGCCGACGGCGGCGTCCGTGGCGCACGAGGCCGACAGCGCCGCGTTCTTGCCCGGCAGCCACTCCATCGACCCGTGCTTGCCCAGGTGCACCACGGCGTGCGCGCCGAA
>CAYVJJ010000558.1:0-1686 GCA_964451655.1 uncultured Mycobacteriaceae bacterium
GTTCAGGGTATTTCCTGCGTCAGGAAATCTCTGCCGTCCGGAGCGGGAGCCTTATTCGGCCGCGGCGAACAGCCGGGCGTGGGCGCGTGATCGCACCGCCCCGATGGCGTCGAGCACCGACTCCAGCTGCGCCCTCGCGGCCCGGCGGCGGGCGACTGCGGACGCGCCGGACGCACGGCCGTCACTCTCCCGCCCCTCGAGCAGGCCGAGCTCACGCAGGTAGCCGTACCCGCCTTCGAACATCGCCTTGCCCACCGACGACTCACCGGAGATGAGCTGCCGTTCCAACGCGGTGCGCCCGTACCGCAGCGATTTGGCGATGACCTCCTGCGTATCGGGGTCGTCGTCCGGGGCGAGCCCCGCGACCACGGTGGCCACGATCCAACGGGCCTCGATGAACGGCAGGATCGTGCAGTGCGCCACGAGCGGGTGGAACGCGTCGAGGAGCTCGTCGGCGGCCCCGGCGTCGTCGCCGTCGAGCGTCTCCTGCCACCGCGCATCACAGGGGGTGAGCACGTCGTCGACGGCCGCCTGGAACTCCTCGGAGGACGGAAGGAAGAACGTCGATGCGATCATCGCGTGCAGCGCGTCGACCTCCCGGCGGAACGCGCTCAGCCGCGACCCGGCCTCCACGCCCGCCACGCGTGCCAGGCACACCTCTGCGACCGCCTTCTCGATGAAGTAGTGCACGATCGTATTGCGGTAGTAGCCGGCCACCAGGTCCTGGCCGCGGCCGAGCCCGATCAGATCCACCGACGCGTCGGTGCTGCGCCGGATCATGCCGGTGCCCACGGCGTTCTCGAACAGCACCTCACCCGCGGACACGTCGCCGTCGACGAGGGTGTCCTCCAGGCGCACTCCGCGCACGCGGAGCCAGCGCACCACCTCGCGCATGGCCGTGTCGATCTCGATGCGGGTGAGAGCGCGCGGCTGGGTGCCCAGCAGCACCATGCACAGCAGCGCGGCGAGCGTGACGGGCACGCAGGAGTTGGCCCGTCGGGCGACGTCCACCGCGACCGTCTGCAACAGGGCGGGGGTGGGCTCGGGGGCCGGGCCCTCGAGTACCACCGGCTCGGCGAAGTCCAGGTAGATGTTGCCCATCGGGGCACGGAGCCGGCGCAGGTAGTCGACGAACCAGCCGAGACTCTCCGCGTCCTTGGGCCGTCCGGTCTCCTCGCGGGCGTAGTCGGCCGTTTCGCCGATCAGGTCGTAGTTGATCGACACCGGGATCAGGTGGAGATCCTCGGTCCCGGTGGCGTGGGCGGCATCGATCGCGTATTTGAGCAGCCCGAACCGGGGCCTGCCGATGGTGCCGTTGCGGGACCGTGTGCCCTCGAACGACCAGCACAGCGGGAACCGCTTGGCCATCAGGAATCCCAGGTACTGGCGCAGCGCGAGCTTGTAGAGGGGGTTGTCGTTGAACCTGCGGCGGATGAACACGGTGCCGGAGCGCCTGCCCGCGTAGCCCACCCCGGTGAAGGCCATGTTGATACCGCCGACCGAGTGCGGCGCGGGGAAGTCGTTGTCGTACATCACCGACATCAGCGCGATGGCGTCGATGTGCGATTTGTGCGTGAACAGCAGGGCGGAGGGATGGTCGCGCATCAGCGCGCGGGCGCGTTCGACGTTGACCGGGTCGGTGACCACGTTGCGGTAGCCGAGCGAGGTGATGCGGCGGGTGAGCGT
>CAYVJJ010000559.1:0-1684 GCA_964451655.1 uncultured Mycobacteriaceae bacterium
GCGCCCGCACCGCCGGCTGGTGCGCGCACATCATGGAGCAGAAGCGGCTGGGCAAGCTGGTGCGCCCCGCGGCGCTGTACGTGGGCCACGGCCCTCGCGACCCGGAGTCGGTCGAGGGATGGAACGAGGTGTTCGGCGGCTGAGTCCGTCGGCTCAATCCATCGGCTGCAGCCTTACGGCCCCGACGCCGCACTCCCGGCGCCGGGGCCGAGCGCTAGGATCGTCCGTTGTACGGACCCCGACGACGAGGATGCTGCGACTCATGGCCGACCCCACCGCCCTGACCATTCCGGACGAGCTCAAGCCCGCCGACGGCCGATTCGGCTGCGGCCCGTCCAAGGTCCGCCCGGAGCAGCTGCACACGCTGGTGGAGGTGGGCGCCGCGGTCATGGGCACCAGCCACCGCAAGGCGCCGGTGAAGGATGTCGTCGCGCGCGTCCGCGCCGGTCTGCGCGAGCTCTTCTCCCTTCCCGAGGGCTATGAGGTGGTGCTGGGCAACGGCGGCTCCACCGCGTTCTGGGACGCTGCGGCGTTCGGGCTCATCCGGGAGCGTTCGCTGCACCTGAGCTACGGCGAGTTCAGCTCCAAGTTCGCCAAGGTGGCCAAGGGCAACCCGTTCATCGGCGATCCGATCGTGGTGGAGTCGGACTTCGGCACCGCCCCCGCACTCACCGCGGACCCGTCGGCGGACCTGATCGCCTGGGCCCACAACGAGACCTCCACCGGCGTCGCCCTGCCGGTGCAGCGCCCCGACGGCGCCGGCGACGCTCTCGTCGCCATCGACGCGACCTCCGGCGCCGGCGGCCTGCCGGTGGACATCACCCAGTCCGACGTCTACTACTTCGCGCCCCAGAAGTCCTTCGCCGCGGACGGCGGGCTGTGGATCGCGATCATGAGCCCCGCCGCGCTCGCACGCGTCGAGGAGATCAAGGGGTCCGGCCGCTGGACCCCGGAGTTCCTGTCGTTGCCCGTGGCGGTGGACAACAGCCGCAAGGACCAGACGTACAACACGCCGGCGCTGGCCACGCTGCTGCTGCTGGCCGACCAGATCGAGTGGATGAACGCGGGCGGCGGGCTCGAGTGGACGGTGGCCCGCACCGCCGACTCGTCGTCGCGCCTGTACTCCTGGGCCGAGGCCAGCTCGTTCGCCACCCCCTATGTGACCGACGCCGCGCTGCGGTCGCAGGTGGTGGGCACCATCGATTTCAACGACGACGTCGACGCGGCCACCATCGCGAAGGTGCTGCGGGCCAACGGGATCGTCGACACCGAGTCCTACCGCAAACTCGGGCGCAACCAGTTGCGCATCGGCATGTTCCCCGCCATCGAGCCGGACGACGTCTCCCGGCTCACCCAGTGCATCGACTGGGTCGTCGGCAAGCTCTGAGTCCGCACGGGCGCGGGTGCTCCGCCGGGGGCGTGAGCACCCGCGCACACTCATCTCATTCGTCACTTCCGCCACTTGCGGGTAGTTTCGACACTCCAATAACTTTTCCCGACGGCAAAGGCAAGCACCGCGGAGCGTGTCCTCCCCGCACAGCGGTATCGACTCGGTTACGCTCGCCGTACCGGAAGCTGCCACAGGAGGTCTACGCGTGCGAGAACTTCAAGTGATCGGCATGGATGCGGGCGGCAAGAACGTCCTGCTCCAGGAGAAGGGCACCGAAGACCGCTTCACGGTTCC
>CAYVJJ010000560.1:0-1678 GCA_964451655.1 uncultured Mycobacteriaceae bacterium
ACCAGGCCGGCCGCGGCCACCGCCAGACCCGTCGGCCCCGCCACGGCCGCACAAGCCGCCGCGGCGCCCGCAGCACCCGCCACCGTCGACGACCACGTGCGCGCCGTCGCCCCGAACCGCGTGCGCTCCCGCCGCCGCGGCGGAAGCAGCGCCGCGAGCAACAGCAGCGGCAGCAGCGCGAGCCCGCCGAACAACCCCAGCCGGTACCAGTGGTCGGTGGGGAAACTCAGCGTCACGGTGGTGGCGTCACCGGCGGGCACGATCCAGCCCTGCTGCCAGCCGTCGACGACGATCGGCTGCAGCTCCGTGCCGGAGTCGTCGCGGGCCACCCACCCGGTGTTGGTGGATTCGGGCACCACCAGCAGCCGCTCGTCCCCCCGCGCGGGCAGGTCGACGATGCGGTGGTCGTCGCCCCAGGCCTGCACGCGCGCCGGGACGGGGGCGGCTCCGTCGTGCCGGCCGCCCCCGCCGGCGCCGGGAACGCTGTCCGCGCCCGATTCCGCGGCGTCGAGCGTCACGGTGTCCACGGTGAACGCCCCGCCCGGCTGCACCCGCAGGTCGTTGCGGCCCGGCGCGGGGGTCACGGGTCCGGGGCCGCACGGGACCGCCGGCACCGGAGCCCCGTCACGCAACGCCCGGGCGGGAGCGGTGACCGACATGCGGACGGTCCTCCCGGCGAACGAGGCCACCGGCCCGGCGTCGCACCCGACGGTGACGGTGCGGTCCGGGTCGGGCGCCGCTCCGATGCGCCCGGTGGCTCCCGGTCCGGTGAAGGCGGCGATCTCGGCGATCCCCGGCGCCTGATCCTTGCTGTTGCCGAGGGCCCCGCGCACCGGGACGTCCTGCCAGTCGGTCACCGAGACCGTCACCGTGTCCGTGCGGGCCGGGTCCAGGTCGACGATGCCGTCTGCGGGCACAGGGCGCTGCTGCGGGCCGGTGCCCAGGTCCACCGTGACGGTGGTGGGCCTGGCCGGGATCGACTGCCCGGCCCCGCCGTCGGGGACCGGAGCGGGGTCGGTGACGCGCAGGCTCGCCACCCGGTGCTCTCCGGGCAGCCGCAGCGTGATCGTCGGCGAGGAGGTGGCGTGGCGGGCGTCCGCGTCGGCCGCATACCAGCTGGTGGACGGATCACCGTCGACGGCCGCGTGGGCGTCGCCGCGGGGGTCGACGATGTCGGATCCGCCCTCGGCGCGCACGCCCCCCGGGGGAGTGAGCAGGGCGTCGAGGTCCTGACCGGGCCGCCCGCGCACGGTCATCCCCAACGCCAGCGGCGCGTCGGTCGGCACGTGCAGGGTGCGCGTGAACAACTGCGGGGACTCCGCCTCGCTGCCCAGAGCGGTATCGCAGAGCACCCGGTCGCCGGACGGTGTGCACTGCCGTCGCCCGGGGAACTCCTGGCCCAGGCTCCACCCCGTCACTTGGACATCGCGCGGCGGGGGCGGGACGATCACGCGGCGCCGGATGTCCAGGGGGCCGTCCGGGGTGGTCACCTGCACTTCGGACAGCCCGAACTGGCGTCCCGCGGTGCCGTCGGCGGTGCGGACGGCCTCGATGCGGATCCAGTCGGTGGTGCCCAGCGGGATCGGCACCGTCACCTCGTCGCCGGGCTCCTCGACGGTGGCACCGGTGGTGCCGCGCTCGGTCTGCACCTCGATGCCGGTGACCGGCGGGCCCGCCG
>CAYVJJ010000561.1:0-1674 GCA_964451655.1 uncultured Mycobacteriaceae bacterium
CGGATGCGGCAGATGTTCGGCCGGTTCGTGGGCGAGGACGTGGCCCGGCGCGCGCTCGAACGCGGTACCGACCTGGGCGGCGAGGAGCATGACGTGGCGGTGCTGTTCGTCGATCTCGTCGGCTCCACCACGATCACCGACGTGTCCGGCCCGCGTGACGTGGTCCGCATGCTCAACGATGTCTTCGCCGCCGTCATCGCGGTGGTGGATGCGCACGGGGGATTCGTCAACAAGTTCCAGGGCGACGCGACGCTGGCGGTGTTCGGCGTTCCGATCGACCGCGGCGACTCGTGCACGTCCGCGCTGGCCGCGGCCCGCGAACTCCGGCCACTGCTGGCCCGCATCGTGGGACCGGCCGGAATGGGGATCGGTGTGTCGGCGGGGACCGCCGTCGCCGGACACGTGGGGGCCACCGACCGCATGGAGTACACCGTGATCGGCACGCCGGTCAACGAGGCTTCGCGGCTCACCGAGATGGCGAAGGAGGAGCCGACGGCCACGCTCGCGTCCGAGACCGCGTGGCGCCGGGCCTCCGGCGAGGAGCGTGCCCGGTGGGAGCCGGGCGACGAGGTTCTGCTGCGCGGCCGCACCGCGCCGACCCGCCTCATGCGCCCCGCCGCCGACGGGACATGATCCTGCCCGGGCCACGCACCCGCGGTCTGCACCGTCTCGTCTACCCGCGCGTGCCGTGGACCTGAGCGAGGATCTCGCGGCGGGCGCGCCGCCACGCCGCGGTGGAGACGTCGCCGAAGTCCGCGTGCCCCACCCCGTCGAGCGGCACGATCCGCGCAGGGTCGCCTGCGCGTCCCGCCGCCGCCACGTACTCACCGGATTGTGCGGGGTCCACAGTGGTGTCGGCTGTGCCGTGCAGGGCCGTCACCTGCGCCCCCACCGGCACGTGCTCGACCGGTGATGCGATCCGGTACCGTTCGGGCCGCTCGCCGGGCAGGCCGTCGAGAAGACCGCTGACGAAGCGGTCGTGCCCGTTGTTCACCGCCATCGCAAGATCGAACACGCCCGCCATCACCACAGCACCGCGGACGTGGATGCGCGGTTGCCCTCCTGGGGCGTCCGGCGGCAGGGTGTGCCTGCCGACGATCCATGCTGCAAGGTGCCCTCCGGCGGAGTGGCCGGTCACGTGGACACGACCCAGGTCGAGCCGCCCGCCCGCAGCCTCCTGCACCGGGCCGGCGAGCGCCTCGGTGGCGTCGTCCGCATCAGCCAATGTCGTGGGCCATCCACCACCCGCGCTCACCCGCCGGTACTCGATATTCCACACTGCCACGCCGCCGTCGGCGAGGTCGGCGGCGAGCGGCTCGAAGTACGCCATGTCCTGCTGCTGGACCCAGCCGCCGCCGTGCACCGTGACCACCACCGGGAACGGGCCGCGGCCCGCCGGAAGATGCAACCGCCCGTGCTGGGCGGGATCGGGGCCGTAGCGCACCGGGAGAACCGTGGCGGCGGGTTGCGGCGCATCACCGTCGGAGCCGCACGCGGCGAGCAGCCCCGTCGGCACGAGGACCGCGCCCGCGCCCACCAGCACACTCCGTCGTGACATCGGCATGCGTATCCATACCCTCCGCGCTCAAATCCCGGCTCGGCGGTCGGCTCCCGTCAGTCCGTCTTCTTCGCCGCCGTCTTCTTGGCGGCCGTCTTCTTCGCGGCCGTCTTCTT
>CAYVJJ010000562.1:0-1666 GCA_964451655.1 uncultured Mycobacteriaceae bacterium
TCGGCGCCTGTGACGGCGCTGTCCTGGAACAACGTCCCCACACAACCTATGGGCGACGGCGTTCCAGTGCAACAGATCACATGGACGCCCGTTCTGCGGGGCGATCGCGGGCAGCGCAGGGCCCGGCGAGTATGCGACTGTGGAGGACCGACGGCGTGAATCGCAGCGCAGCAGTCCCGCGTGCTGCACCCCCCGGAAGGACTGTTGCCGATGCCACCGGAGTCTCAGCCCGCAGAGCCCGGGCCGCCGCTGACCGGTGCCTCATGGTGCACCGAACTGTTCGACATCCCCGGATACCTGCGGCTCATCGGGCTGGACGCGGCCCCGGTGACCGACCCGCAGCCGGATCTGCTCGCCGCACTGCACGAAGCCCACGTGCGTGCGCTGCCGTTCGCGAACATCGACGTGCTCCTGCGCGCACACCCGGGCGTGACGCCGGACGCGGTGCAGGACCAGTTGGTGCGGCGCGGCCGCGGCGGCTACTGCTTCGAGCACTCCCAGCTGTTCGCGGCGGCGGCCGAGCACCTGGGATTTCCGGTGCGTCGCGCGCTGGGCCGGGTGCACACTCCGGTCAACACGCGCACCCACATGACAGTGATCGTGGATTCCGGCGCGCGGAAGTGGTTGTGCGATCCGGGCTTCGGCTACAGCCTCATCCGGCCGCTGCCCTTGGAGGACGGTGCGCAGCAGGATCTCGGCGGCAGAACGGCGCGGCTCGAGCGCCGCGACGGCCCCGTGCCGGTCTGGATGCTGAGCCGCGACGGATCGCCGGAGCACTACACCGACGAGCTCCCGGTGCAGCCGGCCGACGTGCGCGCCGGGCACTTCGTCACCGCGGGGGAGCCGCGTTCGCCGTTCGTCTCCCATCTGATGGTGATGCGCCACATGCCGTACGGCCATGTGACCGTCACCGAGGGCGCCCGCACCGTCCGCGCCCCCGGCAAGGCGACCGAGCACGCGGAGATCACGGTCGCCGAGGTGATCGACGGCGTGCGCGAGCTGGGCGTGCGCCTGGACGACGGGGAGGACGCGCGAATCGCCGCCACGGTCGAGGAGCTGCGGCGGGCCGGTACGCCCTAGCCCGCCGCATCCCACGCCTCCTCAGCGCGCCGCGGCCGCGATGCGCGCCTTCCCGGCCTCGGTGATGACGCGGTCGCCCTTCTCGGTGTCGAGCAGCCGCGGATCGCCCTTGTAGAGCTCGGCCAGCTTCTCGCGGCTGATGCCCAGCTCGCGCGCGGCCTGGTGCACGGCCAGCTTGTGCATCCGCCCGCCCGGCGCCTCGGCCACGCGGCGCAGCAGCGCGTCGACGGGATCGCCCGGTACGTCGCCGCCGGACTGCTCGACGGGCGTGATCTCCAGCAGCGCCTGCAGTTGCACGACGATTCCGGCGATGGCCGCCTTCATCTGCTCCACCTCGTCGCCCGCGGCCGCCGGCGCGCCGCCGGACCCCTGCCACGTGCGCTTGGGGAACCGGCGGATGTACTCCTGCTCCAACTCCAGCATGCGGGCGGTGTGCGTGGCGAACTGCGCGGCGGTGCCGTGCAGGAACACCCAGTTGCGGGTGGCGTGCGCCTGCGTGCCCTGGTGCTCCAGCTCCTCGTCCGTCAATTCCCGGGCCGGACGACCCAGCGGGGCGGTCACAGCTCCGCCACCATCGGCGTGTCGA
>CAYVJJ010000563.1:0-1658 GCA_964451655.1 uncultured Mycobacteriaceae bacterium
CGCCGCGCTTGGACAGCTGCAGCGCCGAGTTGATCGAGCGCCCGATGGACTCCATATTGTCTTCGATGCGCAGCAGGAAGCACGACACCGGCTCACCGCGCTGCATCTTCCCGGCGTTGAGGAACGTAGGGGTGGCCGGCTGGAAGCGGCCGTCGATGATCTCGTCGACCAGCTGCTCGGCCAGGGCCGTATCGCCGTCGGCCAGGCTCAGCGCCACCATGCACACGCGGTCCTCGAAGCGCTCCAGGTAGCGCTTGCCGTCGAACGTCTTCAGCGTGTACGAGGTGTAGTACTTGAAGGCGCCGAGGAACGTCGGGAACCGGAACTTCTTGGCGTAGGCCCGGTCGAACAGGCTCTTGACGAACGGACGCCCGTAGCGGTCCAGCACGGCCGGGTCGTAGTACTGCTTCTCCACCAGATAGTCGAGCTTCTCGTCGATGTTGTGGAAGAAGACGGTGTTCTGGTTGACGTGCTGCAGGAAATACTGGCGCGCCGCCGCCTTGTCCTTGTCGAACTGGATCAGGCCGTCCGCGTCGTACAGGTTGAGCATGGCGTTGAGGGCGTGGTAGTCCAGCTCTTCGCCCTCGCCGCCCGCGGCGGTCACGTCGATGCGCTCCCGGCCGCCTGCAGGTGCCTCGTCTGTGATGGTCGGTGCCACTGGTCGCTCTCCTGGAAGTGTTGCAGGCCCGCCCGGACGCGCTCGACGTCCTCCGCGGTGCCCATGAGTTCGAAGCGGTACAGGTATGGAACCTGGCATTTGTACGCGATCACGTCCCCTGCGGAGCAGAACGAGTCGCCGAAGTTCGAGTTGCCGGCGGCGATGACCCCGCGGATCAGCCGCCGGTTGTGGATGTCGTTGAGGAACTTGATCACCTGCTTGGGCACGTACCGCGTGTCGCGGCCGGTGACCGTGGTCCCGCCGCCGTAGGTGGGGCAGACGAGCACATACGGCTCATCGACCCGGAAGCCGTCGGCCGGCAGGTGCAGGGGTATGCGCGTGGCCGGGAGGCCGAGGCGCTGTATGAATCTGTGCGTGTTCTCCGAGACGCTGGAGAAGTAGACCAAGGACGGCATGGGGACCTCCACGACGCGAATCGACGATCGGCCCCCGGTCACCACCGGGAGTCATGTCCCCCGGCCGTCGGCCGGGGCGCACCCGGCTCAGGCGGCCTGCGCGGAGAGCGCCTTGATGCGGTCGGGCCGGTAGCCGGACCAGTGCGAGTCACCGGTCACCACGACGGGCGCCTGCAGGTACCCCAGCGCCATGACGTAGTCACGCGCATCGGAGTCCTCGGAGATGTCGATGACGTCGTACGAGAGGCCCGCTTTGTCGAGAGCCTTGTAGGTGGCGTTGCACTGGACGCAGGCGGGCTTGGTGTAGACGGTGATGCTCATCTCGGTAGGACCCTCTCTCGACGCTGACTGCACCTGAATCCGACGTGTCATGCGAGTCGCCCGGCGGCGCCTTCCCTTCCCCGAGAGAGCGCCCGTTCCGTACCGCCGGCCACCCTGCCCCGCTACCGCGGATCGGCCGCCTCCGCAACCGGAGAACGACCCTTTTCCCGGGGTGGGACCGGCCGGATTCGCCGTTGTCCCGCTGACGCCCTAGACACTACACCTAGTGGTGCCTTTTGCAAGACTTCCCATAACTTGTGAAC
>CAYVJJ010000564.1:0-1656 GCA_964451655.1 uncultured Mycobacteriaceae bacterium
GCTCGGGGGTGGCTCGCTGCTCGGCGCAGGGACGGCAGCGGCCGGACGGTTGGCCGGGATGCTCGGGGCAGTCGATGGGCGCATGACGGGCGCCGGACCGGAGCGCCTGCCAGTGCGGGCCGGGTGCGTTGAGCAGGCCGGGGGTTTGCGCTTCGGGGTTGACGGCGACACGGATGGCGGCGACGCACACGTCCGGGCCGGTCGCGCCGTCGGTGATGGCCTTGCGAATCGCGGCCTCGATGCCGGCGGGCTGCCAGTCGCGTCGAAGGGACGCGATGAGCTGGACGAGGGCCTTGCCCTGGGTGGCGGTGAGGCGGCTCATGCGGCATCGTCCAAACTCGTGGTGTAAAGGAGTTGACACCCACCGGGCACTCCTGTAAAGTGCTTTACATGACGACGAACACCAGCACCGAGCAGCTCACCGGCTACACCACCCGCGAGGCCACCTTCGCCATCACGAACACCCGCACCCGCGAGGTCGTCGAGATCCGCCGCTTCCCCGCCGGCACCGAGGTCGTGTGCAAGGTCCGCGGCGACATCCTGCAGGCCCGCATCCCCGGCACCTGCTTCGCCCAGGACCTCTACTTCTCCGCCGTCCGCCCCGCCTGAAAGGCTGCGAACATGAACGCCGACGCCGTTACCGAGTCCATGCTGGCTGTCATCGCCCGCCGTTACGCGATCGCCCAGGGCGCCGCCGAGAACGAGCGCCTGATCCTCCGTAGCGCCGTCCGCGACGCCGTGCGGCAGGGCATGTCCGAGGTTCGCGCCGCCAAACTGGCCGGGGTGTCCCGCCCGACCGTGCGGGCGTGGCTGGGCAAGTAGGCTCACGCCGTCACTTCCCCGAAGTCGAGCGCGCCCTGGTCGCCCCTGGGGAGCGCCTGACCCTGCGCCTCACGGATGCGGCGCTCGGCGACCTGCTGGTAGTGCTCGACCATCTCAACGCCGATGAACTTGCGGCGCTCGAGCATGGCCGCGACGCCCGTCGTGCCCGATCCCATGAACGGGTCGAGGACCGTGCTGCCCTCGGGGACGATCTTGACCAGCTCGCGCATGACGTCGACCGGCTTCTGCGTGATGTGCTCACGCTCGCGGGGGGCGTTGGCCTGGAAGAACCCCCGGAGGCTCGGGGCCGTGTAGTCCGTCTCCATCGGACCGGCGCTGCCCCATACGACGTACTCGCACTGAGCGCCGAATCGCCCCGACTGCGGACGGAACGACGGCTTAACCCAGGGGACGATGCCGCGCCAGACCCAACCGCCTGCCTGTATGGCGTCCGTCGTTGCGGGGAGTTGGCGCCAGTCAGTGAAGGCGATGAGGATGCCGCCCTGCCGGGTTGCCCGCAGCGCCTCACCCATCCACAGGGCTGACCAGTATTCGTAGGCGCGCTGGTCGCGATTGTCGCCCGTGAACTCGGTGAGAGTGTCCCGCTGCGTGTTCTGCGTGGTGACGTACTTGGAGATGGTGCCGGCGGAACGGTCGCCGCGGGTCATGCCGCCTGACGAGTAGGGCGGGTCGCTCACGACTGCGTCGATGCTGCCCGTGGGAATCTCGGCCAGGACAGCGAGCGCGTCGCCGCTGTAGATCGTGGCCCGGTCGTCGGCGTAGTACGGGGTGATCATGCGAACCTCCAGCGCGTAGCGGCATCCATGTCGTCGC
>CAYVJJ010000565.1:0-1650 GCA_964451655.1 uncultured Mycobacteriaceae bacterium
CTGTTCTGGTTGGTGACCGTCGCGGTGATCGCCGGCGGGATCTACCTGGTGGTGAAGATGTTCTCGGATCCGTCGGACCGGGAGGACGCCTCGCACGGCGGCCGGTGGTGAAGAGCGTGTCCGGCGTGCCGTGGCACGCCGGACACGGACGGCGTCCGCCTGTGGCGGACGTGGCAGGGTTGCGGTGTGACCGCAAACGGAGCGCACGCGGAGGTGCGCGTAGTCGTGATCGTCGGGCCCGAGGCCGGTCACGCGATCCCGGCGATCGAATTGTGCCGCAGGCTGGCGGCGCGCGGGGCGTCGCCCACGGTGATGACGGGGGAGCGCTGGTCCCGGGCGGCGCGCGCGGAGGGCATCGGGTTCTCCGAGCTCCGCGGGCTGGCACCGCGCGAGGGGGACGACGATGCCGACGCCGGCACCAAGCTGCATGCCCGGGCGGCGCACATGGCATCGCTCATCGTGGACGACGTGCGCGCATTGCGGCCGCACTTGGTGGTGGCCGACACCATCACCGTCGCGGGCGGAATGGCCGCGGAACTTCTCGGCGTCCCGTGGGTGGAGCTGATCCCGCATCCGCTCTACCTGCCGTCGCGCGGGCTTCCTCCGCTCGGCAGCGGGCTCGCGCCGGGGACAGGCGTGCGCGGTCGCCTTCGGGACGCGGTGCTGCGTGCGGCCACGCGGCCTCAGTTGCGCAGGGGGAGGAAGCAGCGGGAGCGGGCGCGGCGGGGGATCGGTCTGCCGGGGACGGAGCCGGGGCCACGGGCACGGTTGGTCGCAACGGTGCCGGCGCTCGAGCCGCCCCGTCCCGACTGGCCGGATGCGGCCTACGTGGTCGGTCCGCTGGTGTGGGACCCGGAGGAGGCGGAGCCCGTGCTCCCCGCCGGGGACGATCCCCTGGTGCTGGTGGCGCCGTCGACCGCGACGAACGCGGACACCCCGATGGCCGAGGTCGCGCTGCGGGCGCTGTCTCCCGGCAGGATGGGGCCGCACCGTGTGCGGGTGGTCATCACGACGTTCGGCCCCGTCCCCGGGGCGCTGCCGGACTGGGCGAGTGCGGGCCGGACGCGGCAGGACCGGGCTCTGCGGGAGGCTGCGGTGGTGGTCTGCGGGGCGGGCCACGGGATGCTGGCCAAGGCGATCGGCGCCGGTGCGGGCGTGGTCGCGGTTCCGGGCGGAGGGGACCAGTGGGAGCTGGCCTGCCGGGTGGAGAGGGAAGGTCTCGGTGTGAAGGTGCGCCCGCTCAGTGAGGACGGGCTCACCGCGGCCGTGCGCACGGTCCTGGAGGACAGGGGGCGGTTCGCCGCAGCAGTGGGCCGCGCCCGCGACGGCACGGGCCGCACGGTCGACCCCGTCGAGGTGTGCCTGCGGGCGGCGGGACAGAAGTGATCCTCCCCCGGGCCGGGCAGCCCGGGGCCGGGCGCCGTGTCGCGTCGGAGGTCCGGGTTACCGTGTGGTGTGCGACTTTCGGAGTTCCGCGAGCTGGTCGACGGTGAATTCGGCACCGTGCCCGCCACCTCGATGCTGGTCGACCACGTACTGACCGACTTGGACGGACGGACCGCGGCGCAGGCGATCGAGGACGGAGTGCCGCCGCGGGATGTCTGGCGCGCACTCTGCAAGGACTTCGACGTCCCGCGTGCGCGATGGTGA
>CAYVJJ010000566.1:0-1645 GCA_964451655.1 uncultured Mycobacteriaceae bacterium
ACGACTGGTACGCGGACCTGCCCGTCGCCTCCCCGCAGGTGTTCGGCGACCAGACGGACGTCCCCGAGTCGGGCGACTGGTGGGACGCCTCCTATCTGCTGATGTGGGGCTCGAACGTGCCCATCACGCGCACGCCCGACGCGCACTGGATGGTCGAGGTCCGCTACCGCGGCACCAAGGTGGTCTCGGTCAGCCCCGACTACACCGACAACACCAAGTTCGCGGACGAGTGGATGCCCTGCGCCGCGGGCACCGATGGTGCGCTGGCGATGGCGATGGGCCACGTGATGCTGCGCGAGTACTACGTCGACCGCTCCACCCCCTTCTTCAGCGACTTCGCGCGCCGCTACACCGACCTGCCCTACCTGATCCGGCTCGAGGAGCGCGACGGGGCGTACATCGCGGGCAAGCGCCTGGTGGCGGCGGACCTGCCGGACGAGCGCGCCGACGTCGAGATGGCGGCGCTCAAACCGGTGCTGATCGACTCGGTCACCGACGCCCCCGTGGTGCCGCGCGGCAGCCTCGGCCACCGCTACAGCGCATCCGACGAGGGGCAGTGGAACCTGGACCTGGGCGACATCGTCCCCGGTCTCACCGTCGGCCCCGAGGACGCGCCCGGCGGCGGGCACTCGTGGGCGGGAGAGGCGCCCGAATCCGTCGAAGTGCTCGTCACCGGATTCGACACCGTCGAAGGGCGTGCGGAGGTGCATCGCCGCGGCGTCCCCGTGCGCCGGGTGGGCGGGCATCTGGTGTGCACTGTGCTGGACCTGATGCTGGCCCAGTACGGGGTCCCGCGGCCCGGGCTGCCGGGGCAGTGGCCGTCCGGCTATGAAGACGAGGCGGTGCCCTGCACCCCCGCCTGGCAGGAGCCCATCACCGGAGTCAGCGCCGAGCAGGCCGTGCGGGTGGCCCGCCAGATGGCGGAGAACTCGATCGACTCGGGCGGGCGGACCATGATCATCATGGGCGCCGGAATCTGCCAGTGGTTCCACGGCGACGCCACCTATCGTGCGGTGCTGTCCCTGCTGATGCTCACCGGGGCGATGGGGCGCAACGGCGGCGGCTGGGCGCACTACGTCGGCCAGGAGAAGGTGCGGCCCCTCACCGGGTACACCACCCTGGCGATGGGGCTGGACTGGTCACGCCCGCCGCGCGTCATGGCAGGGACCACCTACTGGTACGCGCACACCAACCAGTGGAGTTACGACAACTACCGGGCCGACGCCCTGTCCACCCCGCTGGGCCGCGGGAGGTTCGCCGGCAAGCACACGATGGACGTCGTCTCCGCGGCGACGGCCATGGGCTGGTCGCCGTTCTACCCCCAGTTCGACCGCTCCAGCCTGGACCTGGCCGACGACGCCGAGGCGGCGGGCCGCGGCGGGGACGTGCCCGGGTACGTCGCGGACAGGCTGGCCTCCGGTGACCTGAAGTTGGCGGTCACCGACCCCGACGCGCCGGGGAATTGGCCGCGGGTGCTCAGCGTCTGGCGTTCGAACCTGCTGGGGTCGTCCGCGAAGGGCAACGAGTACTTCCTCAAGCATCTGCTGGGCACGAGTTCGAACATGAGCGCCGAACCGATGCCGGAGGACGTGCGCCCGGTGTCGGTGCGCGTGCCCACCCGCGAGGACGGCAGTGCGGAGGTGCC
>CAYVJJ010000567.1:0-1643 GCA_964451655.1 uncultured Mycobacteriaceae bacterium
GTGGGCCGCCGGCTGTCGGTGATGCGCCGCCTCGCGCGCCCGGACGACGCGGTCTACGGTCCGCCGCTGCAGGTGGTCGTCGCCACGGTGCGGTCGCTGGTGCAGCCGATGGCGCCGGGCCTCGGCGAGATCGATCCGGTGATCGTGCGCGAGGGCGAGGAGCACGACCTGGAGGACCTGGTCGAGCGCCTGGTGGAGCTCGCCTACACGCGGGTCGACATGGTGGGCAAGCGCGGCGAGTTCGCGGTGCGCGGCGGAATCCTGGACGTGTTCCCGCCCACCTTCGACCATGCGGTGCGCATCGAGTTCTGGGGCGACGAGGTCAGCGAGCTTCGCCCGTTCTCCGTGGCCGACCAGCGCTCCATCGCCGAGGTGGAGGTGCCGGTGCTCATCGCGCCGCCGTGCCGTGAGCTGCTGCTGACCGGCCCGGTGCGTGAGCGCGCCGCCGCGCTGGCCGCGGAGCACCCGGAGGACGCGGCGCTGGTGGAGCTGCTCGAATCGCTGGCGCAGGGTATCCCGTCCGAAGGGATGGAGGCGCTGATCCCGGCACTGGTCCCCGGAGGCACCGTGCTGCTCACCGACGTGCTGCCCGACGGTGCGCACGTGCTCATCGCTGACCCGGAGCGCGTGCGCACACGGGCCACCGACCTGGTCAAGACGGGCAAGGAGTTCCTGGAGGCCTCCTGGAGCGCGGCCTCGGTGGGCGCGGACGCGCCCGTGGACACCTCGCGGCTGGATCTGGGCGACACCGCCTACCGCTCGCTGCGGCAGGTGCGTGAGGCCGCGACAGCGACGGGCGTGCCGTGGTGGACGGTGAGCCCGCTGTCCTCAGGGGATGAGGAGGAGTACGAGCCCGCGCTGTCGGCGGCGCCCACTGCGCGCGGGTCCGAGGAGCAGATCGCCACCATCTTCGCGACCCTGCGGGCGCACGTGACCGGCGGCGGGCGCGCGGCGGTCGTCGTCGGCGGCGCCGGCACCGCCACCCGCATCCTGCAGCGCCTGGCCGACGCCGAAGTGCCTGCGGCGCGGGCGGATACCGCCGAGGACGTGGCGGAGGGCCGTGTCGCGGTGCTGCGCGGCGCGATGCAGGACGGGCTGGTGCTGCCGGACGCGAACCTGGTGCTCATCACCGAGACCGATCTGACCGGCAACCGCGTCGCGGCGGTGGGCGACGGGAAACGCATGCCGCCCAAGCGCCGCAACCAGGTGGATCCGCTGGCGCTCACCGCAGGGGACCTGGTGGTGCACGACCAGCACGGCATCGGCCGGTTCGTCGAGATGACCTCGCGCACCGTCTCCGGCGCCCGGCGTGAGTACCTGGTGCTCGAGTATGCGGGCAAACGGGGCCAGCCGGGGGACAGGCTCTTCGTCCCGATGGAGTCGCTCGACCAGCTCTCGCGCTACGTCGGCGGCGAGATGCCGGCGCTGAGCAAGCTGGGCGGTTCGGACTGGAAGAACACCAAGCGCAAGGCGCGCAAGGCCGTCCGGGAGATCGCCGGCGAGCTCGTGCAGCTCTACGCGAAGCGTCAGGCGGCGCCCGGCCACGCGTTCGGCCCGGACACCCCCTGGCAGCAGGAGATGGAGGACGCGTTCGCGTTCACCGAGACCGGCGACCAGCTCACCGCCATCGACGAGGTCAAGGC
>CAYVJJ010000568.1:0-1641 GCA_964451655.1 uncultured Mycobacteriaceae bacterium
GTGTGCGGGCAGTACCTGAGCGGCGGTGGCGGCGGCCAGCAGGCGCAGACCGCCTCCTACCAGGAGACCACCACCGACCAGTCCGGTGCCACCGATCAGTCGGGGACCAGCGATCAGGCCCCCACCACCGGTTCCGCCGGCACGACGGTGACCCAGAACGCCGACGGCACCTACACCGTGCAGCTGGGCGACACCCTCTCGAAGATCGCCCAGAAGTTCGACGTCCAGCTCGATGAGCTGGCCCCGCAGGTCCAGGACGTCAACCTGATCTTCCCGGGCCAGACCCTGGACGTCTCCGCCTGAGACGGCGTCCTCTGAGCAGCCGGTGACGGCGCGCGAGCATCGCTCCCGCCTGCACCGGCACGGATCGCGGACGATCCTCGTGTCCCCCCGGACGGCGGCGCCGTCCGGGGGGACACGTCCGTCCGCATAGCACGGGAATCGCCGGGTGACGTACGGAACACGCCGGGGGAGTGTGCGCGGGCATCCCCGGCTCACGTGGGGTTTTCCACGAATTTACTGCACACTCGTCCCATATTGTGCCGGTGGTACAAGCCGATCCGGAAAGTCGGTCACCCGCGGACATGCACAGAACATGCCCTCGCAAGTATTGTCGTGAGCGGGGCACCGGTTGAGCGGCTCGACTCCCTCGCCGGGCGCCCGATGTGCGTGGTCCCGCCGTGCGGCACCGCCGCCGTGGGCTCCGGGCAACGTAACCCCCCGATGTTGCCCGTGAGACGCACACCCCGGCCGCACCCACCCCTCCCCCCCATTGGGGTGCGGCCGGGCCCCCTCTTCCCTCCTGGCGGCTCAGGCCTCCGGGCCCCGGGGCCACCGCCGTCAGCCGGCGAGGACTTCCGGCCCCATCCAGTAGCAGATCGACACGGCCAGTTCGACATCCCCGCGGTGCGACTGCAGCGGCCGCCCCAGGATCTCCTCAGCGCGCCGGATCCTGTACTTGACCGTATTCGGATGCAGATGCAGCGCCGACGCCGCCGATTTGTGGCTGGCCCCGTGCCGGTAGAACATCCGGATGGTCTCGCGCAGCCGCGCCGCGGTCTCGTCGTGTTCGGCCAGCGGCCCCAGCGTCTCGGCCACCCACACCGATGCGGCCTTCACATCGCGGCACAGCATCGCCACCGCCGACAGCCCCGGCTCCTCGTACCCCGTGGCCGCGCCGGGGGCCCGTCCGGCCATCGTGGCCACCGACCGCGCCAGCTGCGCGTGCTCATGCGAACGTCGGAATCCCTCCTGCCCCTGTCCCGACGTCCCCAGCGCGATCGACACCTGCGGGAACTGGCCGTGCCCGAGGCCGACTGCACCACCGGACGCATCCTGGAACCGCAGCCCGTCCGGGAAGCGGACGCCGGCCCACCCGTCGCGCACGGCATCGATGTCCAGCGCCATCGCCGCCACATGCTCCAGCGGGTACCACGCCCACAGGCTGAGCTCGTCCGGCGACGCGCACAGCGGCGGCCCCGCCGCCCGGAGCAGTGGGCGCAACGCACCGGCCGCCCGTTCCAGCTGGGCCGCCCCGACCCGCGCCGACGTGCCCTCCGGCAGCCACAGCACGACGGCCATGTGGGTCTGATTCAACTCGTAGCGCAGTTCGCCGGCCGCATCGTGGGGGCGGTCGCCCGC
>CAYVJJ010000569.1:0-1638 GCA_964451655.1 uncultured Mycobacteriaceae bacterium
CCGCCGGGTACGTCACCGCCATCGACCACGTGGGCATCGCGGTGCCCGATTTCGAGGCCGCGGTCCGATGGCACCGCGACCATCTGGGGCTGGTCCTGGCACACGAGGAGGTCAACGACGAGCAGGGGGTGCGCGAGGGCATGCTGTCGCCGGCCGGCACCGCCTTCGGGGTCGAGACCGCGATCCAGATCCTCGCGCCGCTGAACGAAGACTCGACCATCGCGAAGTTCATCGACCGCTCGGGGCCCGGGCTCCAGCAGCTGGCCTACCGGGTCACCGATGTCGACGCCCTGTCGGCCGAGCTGCGGGCGGCGGGTGTGCGCCTGCTCTACGACGCACCGCGCCACGGCACCGCGGACTCACGCATCAATTTCATCCACCCCAAGGACGCGGGCGGTGTTCTGGTGGAGCTCGTCGAGCCTGCCGGCACGGCCCACTGAATACGCACAGGTCACGCTCCGGACACGGAGCGATCACGGCGCAGCGTGGGACCGGCCCGTACGCCCGCACCTCCGCCCCCATCGGCCCGCGCAGCGGTAGCCTTGCTGGCATGTCGTACTCGTCAGATCCGTCGGCCTTCACCACCCGCTTCGACGTCGTGCGCAAAGGTTATGACCGCAGCCAGGTCGTGGAATTCCTGCGACGACTCGACGCGGAGCTGCGCCTCACGGCCACGGACCGGGATGCCGCGGCCGCCCAGGCGAGCGACCTGGCCGCCCAGCTCGACGACGCCCGTGACGAGATCGACCAGCTCCGCAGTGAGATCGACCGGCTGTCGGTCCCGCCGACCACCGCGGAGGGCATGAGCGACCGTATCTCCCGCATGCTGCGTCTGGCCTCGGACGAGACAGCGGAGATGCGCGCCCGCGCCGAGGCCGAGGCGGCGGAGATCCGCTCGGTGGCCCGGCAGGATGCGGATGAACTGCGAGCGCGCCATGAGGAGCGGCTCCGCGCGCTGGAGACCCGGCGCGAGGCGCTCGAGTCGGAGCACGAGCACACGATGGAACTCGCCCGCACGCAGGCCGGTCGCATCCTGGAGGCGGCGGAGGCCGAGCGCGACAAGCTGGACGAGGAGGCCCGGGTACGGCGCGACCGGACCTATGAGGATCTCCAGAAGCACATCGAGGAGACGCGCCGCGTGGCCGCCACGGAGGCGGACAGGCGGGTCAAGGCCGCCACGCACGAGGCCGGAAAGCGCATCACCCAGGCACGCGCCGACTTCGAGTCCATCCGGGACATGCGTACCACGGCGCTCGAGCAGCTCATGGAGGTGCGTTCATCGTTGGATCAAGTCGCTTCCGTGCGTGAACGGGTGCTCGCGGAGCGCGCGCCCGCCGAATCGGACTTCGACTGGTACGACGAGGACGGAGAGGACGCCCCCGGCGGACCGCACGGCGACGGCCGGGGCCACGAGGGGAATCCCGGCGGCGGCCGCGACGGCGTTCGGGACACGGCTGCCGGCCGCGGCACGCGGGAGGACTCGGAGGAGCCGTCGACGAAGACCATCGCCACCGCCACCTCCCGGCGGGCCGACGGGCAGGCTGGGCCCCGAACCGATTCGACCGGGACAGCGAGCGGCCCGGCCACGGCGGAGGAGTCTGCGAAGCGGGAGGGCTCTGCGAAGCGGGAGGGATCTGC
>CAYVJJ010000570.1:0-1637 GCA_964451655.1 uncultured Mycobacteriaceae bacterium
GCCACCGCGGCGCCGAGGAGCCCGACGAAGGTGGCGTGGGTGGCGGCGTTCATCGCGACGGCGGACGAGTCGTCCGCGTGTCCGCGCAGCACGGCGTTGGTCACGGCGCCGAACACCGCCGCACCCAGACTCTGGCCCAGATACCGCGCGAACATCGCACCGCCGGTGATCGTGCCGCGCTCCGACCAGCCGACGGTGCTCTGCAGGCCCACCAGCAACGGGGACACGATCAGCCCCATCCCGGCGCCCATGAGGGCACTGCCGAGCACGGCCTGCCACACGGGTGAGGACACCGACAGCATGCTGAAGACGACCCCCGAGGCGACGGCGAAGCCGGAGCCGATGAGCGCGGTGTTGCGGAAACCGATGCGCATGTACAGGCGCGCGGACAGGCCCGAGGCCGTCGGCCAGGTGAGGCTCATCGTCGCCAGCACGAACCCGGCGGCCACCGCGCCGAGGCCGAGCACTTGCTGGGCCCAGTTGGGCAGGTAGATCGACAGTCCGATCACCATCATCCCGGCGGTGAAGGTGGCCGCGTAGGAGCCGGCGGGCAGTCGGCGCGCCCACAGGTGCAGGGGCAGGATCGGCTCGGCGGCCCGGCGCTCGACGACGACCACTGCGATCGCGGTCGCCAGCGCGAGCGCGAAGGTGGCGATACTCGCGGCCGAGTCCCAGGCCCACGCGGTGCCGCCCTGCAGAAGACCGAGGATGAGCAGCGAGGCGGAGGTGAGCACCAGCCCGGCCCCGGCGAAGTCGATGCGGTGGCGGCGCCGCTCGACGTCCTCGTGCAGCAGCCGCACCAGCAGGCCCAGGGCCAACAGGCCGATCGGAAGGTTGACCAGGAAGATCCAGCGCCACGAGACGTATTCGGCGAACGCGCCGCCGATCGCCGGCGCCGTGACCGCGGAGATGCCCCACACGCTGGAAAGGTAGCCCTGGATGCGGCCGCGTTCCTCGACGCTGTAGAGGTCGCCGGCGACGGTGTTCACGGTGGCGCCGATGGACCCCGCACCGAATCCCTGCAGGGCACGGAAGATGATGAGCGCAAGCATGTTCCAGGACAGTGCGGAGAGCAGCGAACCCAGCAGGAACAGGCTGATCCCGAACAGCAGCACGGGTTTGCGCCCGTAGAGGTCGGCCAGCTTGCCGTAGACGGGGATCGTCACGGTCTGGGCGAGCATGTAGACGGAGAAGACCCAGCCGATCAGGGAGAACCCGCCGAGATCGGCGACCACCTGCGGCACCGCGGTGGCGACGATCGTGGTGTCCATCGCGACGAGCGCCATCGACAGGACCAGGGCGAACAGCACCGGCGTCCGCCCGTCCCGCCGCATTCCCACCATGGGTCCACCTTGGCACGACGGCCTTCGGACGTGAGTGGCACCACAGATTGATCAATGGTCAATCTGTGTCTACTGTGGCGGTATGACCTCGACTCAGGGCCGCCCGCCGCAGGGCGGATCCGTCTACGGCGATGCCCGCGCCCGGCGCCGCGCGGTGCTGGACGCGGCGGTGGAGATCCTCGACGAGGGCGGCTACCCGGCCCTGACCAACCGCGCCGTGGCCAAGCGGGCCGGCATGAGCCCCGGGCTGATCTACCAGTACTTCGTCGACAAGCAGGACATCTTCATCACGCT
>CAYVJJ010000571.1:0-1633 GCA_964451655.1 uncultured Mycobacteriaceae bacterium
GCCGCGGTGAGCGTGACCATCTTCGTGTCGTCCGCGGTCAGCATCGCGAAGAACTGCGCGGGCTGCCCCGGGTAGAAGGACTCCTCCTCGTAGTCGAGCACGAGTGTGGGGCAGGTGATCCGCCCTGCGGTGCCGGTCACGGTGAACTTCCGCATCTGCGCCGCGACCGCGGCGAAGTCCCGGGTGACCTGTCCGGCGAGCGCCGCCCGATGAGCCTCGGCGGTCCAGATCTCCATGCGCTTGGCCACGGTGAACCGCTGCGGGGGCGGCATCCCGGGAACGATGTGCTCGTTCCAGACCGTGTTCGTCCGATCGGGGTCGTCGGGCTCGACGATCGACCGGACCTGGTCGGGCAGGGTCAGCCACATGTCCACGGCCGGGGGGTCGGCGACGAGCGCGGCGAGACGGTCTTCGAAGGCCGCCGCGCGGGCCGCGAGCTGTCCGCCCATGCTCCACCCCGTCAGCGCGATCGCGTCCGCATCGACGTCGTCGCGCTCCGACAGCAGATCGACGATGGGGGTGACCACCTTCTCCCAATCGTGACGGAACGGCACACCGTCGACGAACAGCAGCCCGCCCTGCCCCGGCCCCTCGAACACCAGCGCATTCCATCCGCGGTCCAGCGCCGCGCGCACGCCGTAGGCGATCAGTTCGACGCTCTGCGCATCGCTTCCGTTGTTGACGATCACCGTGCGGCGCGCGGTGCCGGAGTCGTCGGGCCGGAACAGCCAACCCGGTAGCGTGCCGTCCTCGTAGGGGATGTCCAGGGCCTCCGCCCCTGGACGCGGCCCGATGGCGAGGCCCGGGCCGCTGACGCCGCGTTCCCAGGCCCGCCGGTAGTCCTTGTACAGCGGCTCCTCCTGCTCCGGCTGCGCGGTGCCGAGCACGAAGAACAGGGCGCGCGTGTAGTAGGAGGCGGCGCGCAGTGCAGTGTCCCGGGCGGTGACGCCGGCGCCGGCGGCGGCCGCCGCGTCCGAGGCGGCGGCGAGCCGGTCGCCCATGGAACGGAAGGCGGCGACGTACCCCTCGTATCCGGCTCCGGCGGCGTTGGCCTGGTCGATCGCGGTGACGACCTCGCCGGCCTCGGAGATGCCGTAGGCCGACTCGCCCAGCCCGAACAGCGCGTCGAAGTTCATCGTTTCGTCCGGAAACAGCCGGATCGGGGGCAGCGCCCCGGCGCCGGGGGCGGGTGGCGCGGCGGTGGCCGACGGCGCGATGGAACCGCCCGGGGGCGGTGCGGCGCCGTCGGCTGTGCGTGGACCGCCGCCGCACGCCGCGAGACCGAACACGGTTCCGGCGCCTACGGCGCCGGTCAGGAAGCTTCTTCGGGTGGCATTGCGGGGGCGCATGGTGGTCGCCCTCCTCCGTCGGATCGGGGCCCCGGCCGGTGGAAGTGCCCGGGCGTAATTCAGGATAGTGAGTTCCCGGTGTTCCGTGCCGCTTCGAACGGATCCCGCGCTCCGGGGCAGAACGGGCACGCTGCCGGTGCCGGCGGGTGCGGGCCGCGGTCCGCGGGCGTCCGGGCGCGTAATAGCATGAGCGCGACCGACCGGGAATGACGATGCGGGAGGGCAGCCGTGTCCGTGCGCACGACGCTCCGCCCTGCCGCCCGGACCCGCCCTGCCGCCCGGAC
>CAYVJJ010000572.1:0-1626 GCA_964451655.1 uncultured Mycobacteriaceae bacterium
CGGGCCCGGGTCGCTGCGCACCTGCGCACCGGACTGCATCTTGCGCACCGGCCTCGGATCCGCCCGCTGATCTGCATCTTGCGCACCCGTTCCCCCGGCGTGTCGCGGGAACCGGTGCGCGGGGCCCTTCGCTGATCAGCAGACCCGCGCGCAGATGACAGATCGGTGCGCGCTGTCGAGGGGTCCCCGTGGCAATCGGCGCGCGGGCCTGACGGACCTCCGCTGACCGGTGCGCACGGGGCAAACGGGTGCGCGGAACGGCAGGCTCGCCGGCGCCCACAGCCGGCGCCACCGACTCCGGCACCCTCGCTTCAGCCACCGCCGGCTCCAGGGCCCCAGCCACCGCCTGACCCCGGCACCACCGCCCCGGCACCTTCCCGGCGCCACCGCCTGACATCGCCACCCCCACCCCCGCGGCCGGCCCAGCACGCGGGCGCGGCGGCGCCCCTACTCCCCCGCCGCCAGCTCCGCACGCAGGTGCGACGGCAGCAGCGGCTCGTCGAGCAGCCGGCCGAACCGTTCGACGGCGCCCACCTCGGCGGGCCGCTCCTCCAGCCAGCGCCGCAACAGCCGGTACCCCTCCACATAGGTGCTGATGTAGGCCCGCCACAGCGGCGAGGTCAGGAACCGGAGCTGCTGGCGGGCCCGGTCGGGCGTCACCAGGGTCCAGCGCTGCAGGAAGGCGGCCACGTCGTCCTCGGAGCGGCCCTGATCGTGCAGCATCAGGGCCGCGTCCTGGCGCACCCCGATCAGCTGGGCGGAGGCGTCGGCGATGCGTTCGGCCTGTTCACCTGCGAAGCGCAGCCCCAGGTCGGCGAAGATCTCCCGCGCCCAGCTCCCCCAGCCGGGGCCCACGATCGCCTCGAGCGCCAGGTCGGCGAGCCCCTCTGCCATCAGGCACTGCGGGGTGTTGACCAGGAACAGCGTCTGCTCGTCCTCGCCGGCCCCCACCAGTCCGGACTCCTTGCGGCAGTGCTCGGTGTGGTGGCCGGGGTACGCCTCGTGCGAGATCAGGTGCGGCAGGTTGCCCATCCGCTGTTTGAGGTCGGCGTTGATGGCCACCGTCGACTTGTAGTCGCCCAGGTAGTAGTTGAACCCTGACCACGGCTTGTCGGTGACGATCCGGTAGTCGACGGTCTCCTGCTCGGGCAGCGGGTAGATCTTGCGGACCCGGTCGCGTAACGCGGAGGAGAACGCGTCGACGCACTCGGCGAGCCGTTCGGGCGGGATCTCGTCGGCGGCGCGGAAGGCCTGCAGGCGCTCCTGCACCGGCCCCTCGCCCTCGAGCACCTCGTCCAGGGTCCGGTGCGCCTCGCGGTACCGGTCCTCGTCGCCCTTGCCGATCCGCACGTCGAAGTAGGCCTCGACCTCGTCGACGAACCCGATCCGCTCGCCCGCGAACGTGCGCGCCGAGCATTCCAGGGCCCGCAGATGGGCGGCGATGAACTCGCGCCGCCGCTCGGCGAGGTCGGTGGCGGAGAGCACGTCGTCGCGCAGCGCGGCCGCTGTGCGGGCCAGTTCGGCGGGCTCCGGCCCCGGCTCGTCCTCGACCGTTCTGCGCAGCGCGGGATCCCCGGTGAAGGCGTCGACGAAGCCCTCTTCGATGCGGTCGAAGCGCAGGCCCAG
>CAYVJJ010000573.1:0-1625 GCA_964451655.1 uncultured Mycobacteriaceae bacterium
GTCGCCCTCGGGCCCAGAGTCCGCATCGGCTGCGGCGTCCGACGGCACGTATTCGCGCAGCACCACGTGCGCATTGGTGCCGCCGAAGCCGAAGCCGGACACGCCCGCCACCGCGGTGCCGCCGTAGCGGGGCCACGGGGTGTTCTCGGTGACCATGCGCAGCCGCGCGGCCTCGAAGTCGATATGCGGGTTGGGCGCGCGGAAGTGCAGCGACGGCGGGATGGTGCCGTTCGCCATCGACAGCGCCACCTTGATCAGGCCCGCCGCGCCCGCGGCCGCCTCGAGGTGGCCGAAGTTGGACTTGGCCGAGCCCAGCAGCGCCGGCGCCGTGGCGTCGCGCCCGGCGCCCACCACACGGCCCAACGCGCCGGCCTCGATCGGGTCGCCCAGCACCGTGCCGGTGCCGTGCGCCTCGATGTAGTCCACCTGCGACGGCAGGATCCCCGCGTCCCGGTAGGCCCGGCGCAGCACGTCCGCCTGCGCGTCGGGGTTCGGGGCGGTCAGGCCGTTGGAACGTCCGTCCTGGTTGACGGCGCTGCCCGCGACGACGGCGAGGATCTCGTCGCCGTCACGCTCGGCGTCCGCGACGCGTTTGAGCACCAGCATGCCGCCGCCCTCGGAGCGGATCATGCCGTCCGCGTCGTCCGAGAACGCCTTGATGCGCCCGTCCGGGGCCATGACGCCCAGCTCCGAGAAGCCCAGGCTGGCGGGCGGGGTCACCAGCATGTTGGTGCCGCCGGCCACCGCCACGTCGGCCTCGCCGCCGCGCAGCGCGCGCACCGCCTGGTGCACCGCCACCAGCGACGACGAGCAGGCCGTGTCCAGCGCCACCGACGGCCCGCGGAAGTCGAAGAAATACGAGATGCGGTTGGCGATGATGGCCGTGGAGTTGCCGGTGATGCCGTAGGGGTGCGACACGGCGGGGTCGGCCGACTCGAGCATCGCGTAGTCGTTGGCCGAAGTGCCGACGAACACGCCCACCCGCTCGCCGCGCAGCTCGTTGGCCGGCTGGTGCGCGTGCTCGAGAGCCTCCCACGTGAGCTCCATCGCGAGCCGCTGCTGCGGGTCGACATGCTCGACCTCGCGGGGCGACATGGAGAAGAACTCCGGGTCGAAGCCCTTGACGTCCTCCAGGTAGCCGCCGCGCGTGTTGGCGGCGTCGATCGCCGCGGCCACCGTCGGATCCGACCGGTACTCGTCCCAGCGGCCCTCCGGCAGCTCGGTGATGCCGTCGCGCCCGGCGGTGAGCATCTCCCACATCTGCGAGGGCGTCTCGCCGGCGCCCGGGAACCGGGTGGCCACGCCCACGATCGCGATGTCGTGCGCATCCGCGCCGTCGGCCCCGCCCTGCAGGTAGAACGCGTCGTCCAGCGGCTCGGCCTCCGCAGGGGGCGGGCCGTCGATGATCCGTTGCGCCAGCGAGGCGATGGTGGGGTGCTGGTAGACGATCGTGGCGTCGAGGACCGTGCCCATCCGGTCCTCGATCTCGCCGCTCAGCGCCACCGCGTCACGGGAGGAGAGCCCGAACTCCTCCATGGGACGGTTCACGTCCACCTCGCCGCGCGCCAGCCCGGTGGTCTCCGCGACCCAGTCGACCAGCCAGGCGCGCAGTTCGCCCACGGTCA
>CAYVJJ010000574.1:0-1605 GCA_964451655.1 uncultured Mycobacteriaceae bacterium
AGGCGGCCTGCATGTCGGTGGACAATGGATTCTCCTTCGGGGCTCCGGGCTGCCGAATACGGATTGCGGGGCACGTCGGCGGTGTCGATCACCTGTGCCGCGATATCGGCCACCTCCGCCGCAATCCGCGCAATGGCGTCATGGTCCGTGCAGTGGCGTCGGGCACATTCTTGCTCCGGACCAGGGTGCGGCGGGTCGTGGACTTCCGATGATCGGGATGCGGCCCGGATGACGTTCAGGATGCGGCCCGGCGGGTGACAGGGAACCCGCTGTGTCTGCGGGCGGCCATGCCGGTACCGGCGGGCAGTCGTGGCGGTACCGGTGGAACCGGGGCGGGGCGTCCGAAGGTCTGGCCGGGCGTCCGAAGGCCTGGCGGGGCATCGCCGGCGCGCGCCGCGGCGCCGATCGTCTGCAAGAGTGCTCACGAGAGCGCCGGTGCCGCGGTCGTCGGTCCGTCGGCACCGTTCGATGTACCGGAGGAAGAGTGGTCCCCTGGGCTGGAGGAAGAGAGGTGACACCGTGAACTTGGCGCGGTTGCTCGACGAGTCCGCAGCACGCGGCGACGACGAATACCTGGTGGCGGGCGGCCGACGGGTCACCTTCGCGCAGAACTATGCGCACGCGCACGCCCTGGCGGCGGTGCTGCGGTCGCAGTACGGGGTGCGGCGCGGGGACCGGGTGGCGATCCTGGCGGCCAACAGCACCGAGTGGATCACCGTCTTCTGGGCGGTGGCGGCGTTGGGCGGTGTCACGGTGGCGATGAACTCGCGGTGGGCCGCGCCGGAGGTGGAGCACGGGCTGCAGCTCACCGAACCCGCGGTGGTGATCGCGGACGCGCTGCGCCGGACGTTGCTGCCCGCCGAAGGCGCAGGGAACCGTTCCGGCGGTGCGCCGGGCACCGGGGCCGTGCTTGCCGGCGGCGCGCGTGTGGTGGCGATCGAAGACGTTCGGGACCTGGCCGCGGCGGGAGCGGGCGGCACGGTGGACTCGGGGCTGACGGCCGGGGAGGAGGACCCGGCGACGATTCTGTTCACCTCCGGCACCACCGGGCGGGCGAAGGGCGTGGTGCATCCGCAGCGGAGCCTGATCGCCACGGTTGATCACCAGCGTGCCTCGAAGGACGCAGACCCTGCCCGTCGCCGGTATCTACTGGCCACCCCTCTGTTCCATGTCGCGGCGCTGCACAATCTGTCGGTACCGCGGCTGGCCCTCGGCGACACCGCGGTGATGTCGGCTGGGCGGTTCGACATCACCGCGGTGGTCGAACTGATCGAGCGCGAGTCGGTCACGCATTGGAGTGCGGTGCCGACGATGGCGTCGCGGCTCGCGGACCTGATCGACGACGAGCTGGCTGCAGCGCGGAAGCTGACGACGCTCCGGACGCTGTCGCTCATCACGGCTCCGGCCGCCCTGGCACTGCAGTCGCGATTGCGTGCCCTGCTGCCCGACGTCCGCACCCGACTGGCCGCGACCTACGGGCTCACTGAGACGGCGTGCCCGGTCACCGCAGCCACGGATGAGGACTTGGCTGAGGACCCGCTGTGCGTGGGCCGGCCGGTGCCGCGGATGCAGGTGCGGATCGACGGGGCGAGCGGTGACGGGGCG
>CAYVJJ010000575.1:0-1601 GCA_964451655.1 uncultured Mycobacteriaceae bacterium
CTGGCTTGTGCAGCATTTCACGCTAATGCAGCAGTACACGACTCGCACGGAGCCGTGTACTCGTCCAATGTACCACCCGGACGGCCGCTGTAAACGCATCCGGAGACGTGGGGGTCTGCGCCGCGGGGAATCGGCCCCGGCGGCGTGTCCCGTATGCGGCTGTGGCGGCGGGGCGAACGCCCGGTTCGGCGGGTCACCCGCCGTGCGTCGCGTCCTTCTGCAGGTATGCGGGGACGTCGTAGGTGCACCCGTAGACGTCCACCACCCCGCCCCGCGAGGTGGTGCGCATCGTGGTGGTCACCACGGTGTCGTCGAACTCGGTGGGCGGGAAGTAGACCTCGCGCCGGGCCACCTCGGTGCCGTCGCGGTTGCGGGCGCGGATCACGCACATCGCGGGGTCGGACGGATCGTCGCGGGTCAGGGAGACCTCGGCGGCCATGGTGGAGTCGTCCAACGCCTCGTACCGCGTGGCCTGGCCCTTGAGGTCCGTGCCGCCCAGCGAGTTGTAGTAGGAGAAGGCGACGGCGCCGCCGACGACGATCACCGCCGCCACCAGCGCGATCAGTACGATCCTGCGCCCGCGTGGGGAGAGCCGGCCGGACTCGTAGCGCGCGGACGGCCGCGACCCGTCGATAGCGTTCATGTCAGACCGTTCTTACCAGGTGGAGGCGGACGGCACCGCCGCAGGGGCGATGCGGTAGACGCGCGTCACATGGCCCGCCTCATGGACAGGCGCGCCCCGGCCCGCAGACAGGCGCGCCCCGGCCGGACGCCGACGCGGTGCGAACCGCGGGCCGGTGGCGGCGTGTGCCCTGCGGATGGGATCATGGGCGGGGTACGTGTGGTATCCGCTCGCGCGGGTGCCGGTCCGCCCCGGTCCCGGAGGACTACCGTGGCCGGGTCCGCACAGATTTCGAGGTGAAGATTCCAGTGAGCGCCTACCGGCTCATGGCAGTGCACGCCCACCCGGACGACGAGTCGAGCAAGGGCGCCGCCACGATGGCGAAGTACGCCGCCGAGGGTAACGACGTCCTGGTGGTGACGCTCACCGGCGGCGAGCGCGGCGACATCCTCAACCCGGCGATGGACGTCGAGGGCGTCCGGGAGCGCATGCCGGAGGTGCGGCGCGAGGAGATGGCCGCCGCCGCCGGCATCCTGGGCGTGCAGCAGACGTGGCTGGGCTTCGTCGACTCGGGTCTGCCGCAGGGTGATCCGCGCCCGCCGCTGCCGGAGGGGTGCTTCGCGCTCGAGCCGCTCGAGGTGCCGACGGAGGCGCTGGTGCGTCAGATCCGCAGCTTCCGACCGCACGTGATGATCACCTACGACGAGAACGGCGGCTACCCGCACCCGGACCACATCCGGTGCCACGAGGTGTCGATGGCGGCGTTCGAGGCGGCGGCCGATCCCGACGCCTTCCCGGACGCCGGCGAGCCGTGGCAGATCAGCAAGGTCTACTACACGCACGGGTTCATCCGTAAGCGCCTGCTGGCCTTCCGCGACGCCATGGAGGCGGCGGGCAAGGAGAACCCGTTCGCCGCGTGGCTGGACCGCTGGAAGACCGAGCAGGGCGACCTGATGGCGCGGGTGACCACGCAGGTCGA
>CAYVJJ010000576.1:0-1596 GCA_964451655.1 uncultured Mycobacteriaceae bacterium
TAGGTGAACTGCCCGACGATGTCCTTGTACTCCCGGTACAGGGACAACTCCATCTCGGTCTCGTACTTCTCGAGATCCTCGGCACTCATGTCCGCTGTCGTTCTCCTCCCGTGGATGCCGCACGCGCCGGTCCGGACGGACCGGCCGCGGCCTGAATCGCCTCCAGACTATCCCCGCACGGCCCCTGCGCGAACCTCCGCCGCCGGTCCTGTCCCGCCCGGGTGCAACGCGGCGATATTGGCGTAGGAGAATCGGTGCACGCTGCTGGGGCCACGCGCCTCGAGCGCAGCCCGGTGCGCGGCGGTCGTGTACCCCTTGTGCTCGGCGAACCCGTACCCCGGCACGTCCGCATCGAGCGCCGCCATCGCCCGGTCGCGCGCGACCTTGGCCAGCACGCTCGCCGCGGCGACACAGGCCGCCGCCCCATCGCCGCCGATCACCGACAACGACGCCGACGGCATTCCCGCGACCCGGAAGCCGTCGGTGAGGACGTATCCGGGCGGCCGCCCCAAGGCGGCCACCGCGCGCCGCATCCCCTCGATGTTCGCCGCATGCACGCCGGACCGGTCCACCTCCTCCGGACCGATGAACACGACCGCGCAGGCGGCGGCGTGCCGGCGGATCAGCGGATAGAGGCGCTCACGCCCGGCCGGGGTGAGCTTTTTCGAGTCGTCCAGGTCCGCCAGCTCCCGGTGCGGGCGCGCCCCGAGGATGCAGGCCGCGACCACGAGCGGACCTGCGCAGGCGCCCCGGCCCGCCTCGTCCACACCGGCCACCGGCCCCAGCCCCGCCCGGTAGAGGGCGGATTCCATGGCACGCAGCCCGGACGATTGCAGTACCCGTGTCCTCGGGGGCCATCCGTCGCGGCGGAGCGCCGTCCGCCCGCGCCCCGCGGTGACGCGTGCCGCGCGGGTCACGACTGCGGATCGGGGGACGGGATCGACCCGATACGGCTGAATGGCAGCACGATCCACCGGGCCTTGCCGATGATGTCGTCCACAGGCACCGTGCCCGAGTTGTCGTCGCCCATGTGGTAGCGCGAGTCGGCGGAGTCGGTGCGGTTGTCGCCCATCACCCACACGTGGTCCTCGGGCACCGTCACCGGGCCGAAGTACGGCCCCTGGCACGGCGAGTCCGCGCCGGGCATCGGCGAGGGCGGATTCTTCACGTACGGTTCGTCGAGCACCTTGCCGTCGACGGTCACGCCCTTGTCGCCCGGAAGGCACTGGACCGTCTGCCCCTCGACTGCGATGATGCGCTTGACCAGGTCGTTCTCGTCCGGCGGGACCAGTCCGATGAACGAGCCGACCTCCTGCAGCCCGCGGATGAACGTGTTGGACGAGCGGTGCGTGGTGAAGTGCTCGTTCCACGACGGCGGGCCCTTGAACACCACCACGTCCCCGGGCTCCGGGTCGGTGAAGCGGTAGGTCAGTTTGTCCACGACGATGCGGTCGCCGGTGCAGCCGGGGCACCCGTGCAGCGTGGTCTCCATGGACTGCGACGGGATCAGGTAGACGCGGGCGACGAACGTCTGCAGCAGGACGCTGAGCACCACGGCGACGACGACGAGGATGCCGATCTCGCGCAGGCCGCGCA
>CAYVJJ010000577.1:0-1588 GCA_964451655.1 uncultured Mycobacteriaceae bacterium
TGGCGGGAACGTCGTCGCGTCCGTCACGGACAGCGTCCGCGGAACCGTTGCGCCGCTCCTCGCGCTGCCCGTCGCCCGGCGCGCCATTGCGGCCGGCGACGGCCCCCCGGGAGGCGGCGCGGTCGAACATCGGCTCGAGCACGCTCTTGCCCAGCGACTCCTCCGCCGGGAGGGGGATCGGGTAGGACCCGTCGAAACACGCGGCGCACAGACGCGACGACGGCTGCTCGGTGGCGGCGATCATGCCGTCGGTGGAGATGTAGCCCAGCGAGTCGGCGCCGATGCTGCGGCGCACGCCCTCCACCAGGTCGGCCACACGTTCAGAGTGGGTGGCATCCCGATCGACGGCCGTGCCGTCGCCGCTTCCGGAGTTGTTGGCGATCAGCTCCGCCGGCGAGGCGAAGTCGATCCCGTAGAAGCAGGGCCAGCGCACCGGCGGCGACGCGATGCGCACGTGCACCTCCGCCGCTCCGGCCTCCCGCAGCATGCGCACCAGGGCGCGCTGGGTGTTGCCGCGGACGATGGAATCGTCCACCACCACGAGCTTCTTGCCGCGGATGACCTCCCGCAGCGGGTTGAGCTTGAGCCGGATGCCGAGCTGCCGGATGGTCTGGCTGGGCTGGATGAACGTGCGGCCCACATAGGCGTTCTTGACCAGCCCCTGCCCGTAGGAGATCCCCGAGCCCTGCGCGTAGCCGATGGCCGCAGGCGTACCGGATTCGGGGACGGGGATCACCAGCTCCCCGTCGGGGGCCGGGCACTCCCCCGCCAGCCGCCTGCCGATCTCCACGCGGGTCGCATGCACCGACCGGCCGGCGATGACGCTGTCCGGGCGGGCCAAGTACACGTACTCGAACACGCAGGACTTCACGGTGGGCTCGGCGAACCGCGTCGAACGCACCCCGTCCGCGTCGATCGCCAGCAACTCGCCCGGCTCGATGTCGCGCACGAACGATGCGCCGACGATGTCGAGGGCGGACGTCTCGCTGGCCACCACCCAGCCGCGCTCGAGCCGCCCCAGGCACAGCGGCCGGACCCCGTGCGGATCCCGCGCCGCGTACAGCGTCCCCTCGTCCATGAACGTCAGGCAGAACGCCCCGCGCAGCCGCGGCAGCAGCTCGGCGGCGGCCTGCTCGATGGTGCTGTCCGCGGCAGCATGGGCCAGCAGCGCTCCCACCAGATCGGAATCCGAGGTGCCGCGCCCCGCATCCTTTCCGGGGTACCTGCGCAGCAGCCCCTTCTCCGACGCCTCCGCGGCGAGTTCCGCCGTGTTGACCAGGTTGCCGTTGTGCCCCAGGGCGATGCCGGTGCCTGCGGCCGTGGTCCGGAAGATCGGCTGGGCGTTCTCCCACGTGGTGGCCCCGGTCGTGGAATACCGGGTGTGCCCGACGGCGATGTGGCCGCGCATGGACCCGAGCGTCTGCTCATCGAAGACCTGTGAGACCAGGCCGAGGTCCTTGAACACCAGTATCTGTGCGCCGTCGCCGACGGCGATCCCGGCCGCCTCCTGCCCACGGTGCTGCAGCGCATACAGGCCGTAGTAGGTGAGTTTGGCGACGTCCTCGCCCGGGGCCCACACCCCGAACAC
>CAYVJJ010000578.1:0-1579 GCA_964451655.1 uncultured Mycobacteriaceae bacterium
TACACTCGCGAACACGGGACCGACCATCCCGGCGTGAGCGGTCTACCGTGACCGCGACGGCGCGGCCGGTCCGTGACCGCGGAGGCGGCGGCCGCGTGGACAGGGGATGCCGATGGAACCGCACAGTCACCCGGACCGCGTCCGGCCGCAGGAGATGTTCGAGCGCATCGCCGGTGCACTCGACCCGCCGATGTACGTGGTCACCGCGAACGATGGGGCCGCACCGGCCGGCTGCCTGGTCGGATTCGCCACTCAGGCCAGCATCGAGCCGGGGCGGTTCCTCGTGTGCCTGTCCGATAAGAACCACACCTTCCGGGTGGCCCTGCGGTCCCGGCACCTGGCGGTGCATCTGCTGAGCCCCGGCGACCTCACGCTCGCCCGGCTGTTCGGCTCCGAGAGCGGCGACCGGATCGACAAGTTCAGCCGTTGCGCATGGACCGCACGCGATCACGGCCTGCCCGTCCTGGACGACGCACCGGCGTGGTTCGGCGGCCCCGTCCGTGCCACCACCGCATTCGGCGATCATGTCGGATTCCTCGTCGAGCCCGACGCCGCCGGTCAGCGCGCGCGCCCCGGCAGATTCCTCGGAATGCGTGACGTCATGGATCTCGAACCCGGACATCCGGCCTGAACGGACCGCCCGCACCGTCGCGGCCCCGTTTGATCGGGGCCTCCCGCGGGTATCCGGAATCCGGCTACGGAACGCATCGCGGCCCGTAGCGGCCGAATCCGACGAGGAGGTGGATCGTGACCTCGACAAGCATCCAGCCGATGAGCGCGACCGGCCCGGACCCGGAGCCGTTCCACGCCGTGAACCCGTATTCGGGGGAGAAGCTCGGCGAATACCCGTACCTGGAGGTCGCGCAGATCGACGAGATCATCGACCGCGCCCACGCCGGGTTCGAGCAATGGCGCGTGACCGACGTGCACGAGCGGGCGCGAATGGTGGGGCGCGCCGCGGATCTGGTGCACGAGCGCGCGGATGAACTGGCACGGTCGATCTGCGCGGAGATGGGCAAACTCATCGACGAGGCGCACTGGGAGATCAGCGTGTCCGCCGACATCCTCCGGTATTACAGCGAGAACGGCCCGCGGTTTCTGGAGCCAGACCGCCTCGACATCGACGAGCAAGGCGACGCCTGGGTGCATTACGAGCCGCTCGGCGTGCTGCTCGGCATCGAGCCATGGAACTTCCCGCTCTACCAGGTGGTCCGCCTGGCCGCCCCGAACCTCGTGGCCGGCAACACGATCCTGCTCAAGCACACCTCGGCATGCCCGGGCACGGCGCTGATGATCGAGAAGGTCTTCGCCGATGCCGGCGCCGGCGAGGGCGTCTACACGAACGTCTTCCTGCGGACCGCCGACGTTGAGCGGGTGATCGCGCACCCGGCGGTGCAGGGCGTGGCGCTGACCGGCAGCGACGCGGCCGGCGCCGCCGTCGCCGAGCAGGCCGGGCGTCACGTCAAGAAGTGTCTGCTGGAACTCGGCGGCAACGATCCGTTCATCGTCCTGGACAGTCCGGACCTCGAGTCCACGATCGACATGGCCATGCAGGGACGGATGTTCAACACCGGCCAGA
>CAYVJJ010000579.1:0-1553 GCA_964451655.1 uncultured Mycobacteriaceae bacterium
GAGCAGGCAGGTGGTCTTGAGCTTGCGCTCGCCGGGCAGCGTGAGCACGAAGTGCGGCCCCTCGGGGCGCGTGTAGTCGATCCCGGCCGCGTCCAGGGCGCCGCCGATCATCTCCAGCGCCTCGTCCACACGGGCCTCCGCCGCGCCGTCACCGCCGTGCTTGCTCATGCCGTCACCTCTCGCAATCGGCTCTCCTGCGATCCCGAGGCCGGAGCCCTGCCGTTGCGGGCCTCCGCACCCCGCGCTGCACCTTCCGGCTGCACCGCGCCTTCTGCCTGCATCGCGCCGTCCACCGGCGTCGCGCCGTCCACTTGGGCGGCGATCTGCGCGTCCCAGTCGAGCATCGCACGCCGGTAGGTGGCCAGCAGCCGGTCGGCCGTATGGCTCCACGAGAACTCCGCCGCGTGCCGTGGGGCCGCCGCCGCCATCCGCGCGCGCCGGCCGGGGTCCGCCGTCAACGAATGCAACGCCGCCGCCCACCGGTCTATGCCGTGGCCGTCCACGAGGATCCCCGTCTCCCCGTCGCGCACCGCCACGCCCAGCCCGCCGACGCGGGCCGCCACCACCGGCACCCCGCACGCCTGCGCCTCGATGGCGACGAGGCCGAACGACTCCGAATGGCTGGGCACAGCGACGATGTCCGATGCGCGGTAGACCTGCGCCAGCGTGTCCGGCGGCTGCGGCGGCAGGAAGGTCACCCGGTCCGCGATGCCCAGGCGCGACGCGAGTGCCATCAGCGACTCCGGCTTGCGCAGCCCGCTGCCCGACGGGCCGCCCACGACGAGGACCCGCAGGTTCTGCCGCGGGTCCCGCTCCAGCAGCCGGGCCGCCGCGCGGACCAGCACGTCGGGCGCCTTGAGCGGCTGGATCCGGCCGACGAAGGTCACCACCGTCTCGTCCGGGGGCAGGCCCAGCTCCGCGCGGGCCGCGGACGCACCCCCGGGACGGTAGCGCCGCAGGTCCGCGCCGGGCGCGATCACGTCGACGCGGTCCGGGTCGGCGTCGTGGATCCGGATGAGCTGACGGCGCTCGTCGGCCGTGTTGGCGACGAGCCGGTCCGCTTCCGCCACCACCTGCTGTTCGCCGATCTGCCGGGACAGCGGCTCGGGGACGTCTCCCGCGGCGAGCGCGGCGTTCTTCACCGCCGCGAGGGTGTGGGCGGTGTGCACCAGCGGCACCGACCAGCGGTCGCGGGCCAGCCATCCGACCTGCCCGGACAGCCAGTAGTGCGAGTGGATCAGGTCGTAGTAGCCGGGCGCATGCTGGGCCTCCGCACGCAGCACACCGGCGGTGAACGCGCACAGCTGCGTGGGCAGGTCCCGCTTGTCGAGCCCCTCGAACGGCCCTGCCACCACGTTGCGCACCACCACGCCGGGCGCCGCCTCCTGCACCGACGGCAGGTCGGAGCGGGTGGCCCGGGTGAAGATCTCCACCTCGACGCCGCGGCGCGCCAATTCCCGCGCCGTCTCGAGCACGTAGACGTTCATGCCGCCCGCGTCGCCGGTGCCCGGCTGGTTGAGCGGCGAGGTGTGCAGCGAGAGCACCGCCACCCG
>CAYVJJ010000580.1:0-1553 GCA_964451655.1 uncultured Mycobacteriaceae bacterium
CATCTGGGAGGACGACGATGCCGAAGACCCTCACCGCCGGCACCCGGCTGGCCGCCGCTACGCTCGCCGCCTGCGCTGCAGGAGCATTCGGGACCTACGCCACCGCCGCGGCCGACACGCCGTTCGACAACCCGCCGCCCACCGTGCTGATGTGCGGCTCGGGGCTCGGCGCCTCCGGATTCGAGGCGGAGACCCACAGCGGGTCCGAGGAGGTCGCACCGGGCGAGGTCGCCTTCGAGCTCGACGACGGCGCCGGCGCCGGTGCGCAGGTCGGCTGGGTCAACACCGACTCATGGCGGCTCGGCGCCGTCACGCTCACCCCGCAGGGCGACGACGGGGAGCCGCAGGCCACCGCCGCCACCGGCCCCGGCACCGTGTTCGCCGCGGCCTACGGCACCCACACCAACGCCCGGGGCGAGCAGTGCCTGGTGCTGCCCGGCGTGAACACCGACATCACCGTGCCCGCCGCGCCCGCGCCGGCACCGGCCGGATAGGCGCCGCGCGTACCGCTCCCCGTGCCGAGCGGTACCGCCGTATCCCGATCCCCCTCCTCTGCCGCACCCGCATACCCTCATTTTAGAGCGCCGCTCTGTTATTGTGGAGCGGCCGCGGTGCTCCGGTACGCCCCGCGGCGGGACGGAGGAGACCCCATGGCGGCACAGTCCGGTGACGGACCGACGCGGCGCCCCGGCCACGGCACCCGGCCGGCGGCCGGGCCGGCCGCGTAGGCGGGGCCATGGGACGTCCACGCCGCTATGGCCTCGACGACCTCCTACGGCACGCCCGGGCGCTCTGGATCGAGAGCGGAGCGGCGGGCGTGACGATCCGCGCCCTCAGCGCGGCGTCGGGCGCGTCGAACGGCGCCGTCTACCACGCGTTCGGTTCTCGTGACGGGGTTCTGGCGCGCGTGTGGGCCGTCGAAGCGGACGACTTCCTGCGTTTCCAGCGGCAGCGGGCCGACGAGGCCCTGCACGGGCCGGATCCCGTCTCCGCGCTGGTCGCGGCTGCGCTCGCGCCGGCGGACTACGCCGTGGCGGACCGGGACAGCGCCCGGCTGCTGCTTTCGGCCGACGCCGACGAGCTCGACACCCCGGCCTTGGACGACGACGGGAGCCGACGCCTGCACCGGCTCCGGAACGAGCTCGGCCGGCTGCACATCGACCTCGCCCGCGCACTGTGGGGCCGGCGGGACCACGCCGCCGTCACCGCCGTGCGTCACTGCGTCGTGAGCCTTCCGGGCACTCTGCTGCTCAAAGCCGACGACATCACCGACCCCCTGGCCCGGCACGTGCTCGAGCACGCCGTCCGCGGCGTCGCCGCAGCGCCTCCGCCGGGCCCGGAACCCCGAACCGCCGATCGCTCCGAAGGGATGCACACCTGACCGCCTCGCCGATCAAGAAGGCCTACAACGCCCTGCACCAGCGCCCGTTGGGCAAGCGGATCTTCAGCGCCGCGGTGAGCCTGAAGGCCCCCTATTTCCGGACCATCGTCCCCACGGTCGTCTCGCTCGAGCCCGGGCGCGGGGAGGCGCGCATGCCGGACTGGTGGGGCGT
>CAYVJJ010000581.1:0-1550 GCA_964451655.1 uncultured Mycobacteriaceae bacterium
ATGCTGCGGATGTCGTCGAGCCGGGGGATCTCGTTCCCCCAGTCGTCGGTGCCGGCGGTGGGCGAGGTGAGGAATGTGACCTGGTCGGCGTCGACGTTCTGCAGCGAACGGCCGAGGGTGATCAGCGCCTGGGTATCGAGGTTGTCGCCGAAGGAGGCCTTGATGAACTCGTTGATGAACGAGTTCATCTTGCCGGGATCGAGCAGCACGTTGTGCGAGAGCGCCTTGCGCAGCAGGGACGACAGGAACATCTGCTGGCGCTTGATGCGGCCGTAGTCGCCGTTGCCCTCGGCCTCGACCTTGCGGGCGCGGACGTACTCCAGGGCGGTCTTGCCGGTGATGGTCTGCGGGCCGGGAGTGGCGAGGATGGTTCCCAGCTGGTCGTCCACCAGGGGCCGGGTGGCGCACACCTCGACGCCGCCGACGGTGTCGACCATCGACTCGAATCCGGCGAAATCCATGCCGAGGAAGTGATTGACCTTCAGCCCGGAGAGTTTCTGGATCACCTGCACCAGGCAGCGGGGACCGCCGAGTGCGTACGCGGTGTTGAGCTTGACGTCGTTCTCCGCGGGCACGGTCTCGCCGGTGTAGGTGCCGGTCGAGTTGTCCCAGCGTTCGCAGGTAGGACGGTCGATGTTGAGGTCGCGGGGGAACGAGACCCCCACCACACGGTCGCGGCTCGCGGGGATGTTCACCAGCATGATCGTGTCCGAGCGGGCGCCCTCCACCTGGGATGCGCTGCCGGCGCCCACCTCGGCGTTGGCTCCGGCACGGGTGTCCACGCCGATGATCAGATAGTTCTCGTCCCCGTACTGGCCGTCGGGGTTGCGGACGTCGTCGGAATTCGGATCCAGAGCCGAAACCCGGGTGTACTGGCTGTCGGTGATCCGCAGGTAGCTCCACGCGGCGCCGGTCACCACCAGCGACAGCACCGAGACCAACGCCACGGCGATGTGACTGGAGCGGAGCCACAGAACGCTGTGCCGCCGGTCCCGCGGCGCCGGCGTGCGCGGGGCGCGGCCGGGGATGTGCGACGGCAGGGCGGAGCGCAGCCAGGAGGACGTCTCCCGCGCGGGCGGGTCGGCCTCCTGCGGGGCGGTGCTGTCGGTCCCCTGTGCTGCCGGACCCCCCTGCGCTGCCGGTCCGGGCACCGACGCCCCCGCAGCGGTGCCGGCACTCGCAGCGGTGCCGGAGAGGCGGGCCGGGGCGGCATCCGGATCAGCGTCAGCGTCCCCGACGCGATCGGATCCCGCGTCGGCTGTGTGCGGCGGGCCGCCGGGCCGCGTTCCGTCCGGGGTGTCCGGGCGCTCGTCGGGGGCGGAATCCGCGGGAGCGCCGGTGGCGGGGATCTGCGATGTCGGGGCCGCCGTGGCCTCGGACCAGGCCGTGCCGGAGGCGGCGTCCGGCGGTCCGTCCGGGGAATCGGCGGGCGCAGTCTCCCCGGATGCGGTGTCTGCGGGCTCGGACTCCGCCGGCCCGGGCTGGGCGCTCTCGGGTCCGGTGCGCTCGGGCTCACTCTCCTCAGGCGCGCTGCGCTCGGACTCACTTAC
>CAYVJJ010000582.1:0-1548 GCA_964451655.1 uncultured Mycobacteriaceae bacterium
GCGTTGATCTCGTCGGCGAAGGTGCCCGACGACGCCGCCTCCCGCACCATCACCCGCCAGGCATCGCGGTGTTCGCCGACGAACTCGAGCACCGCGCGCAGTGTCAGCTCGAGCATCTCGCGGGGCCCCTCCGCGGGCCGGTTGCGCTCGGTGATCGCGGCGATGAACCGCGTGCTCTCACGGTCCAGGCATGCGGCGAAGAGTTCCTCTTTGGACCCGTAGTAGAGGTACAGCATCGGCTTGGAGATCTCGGCGTGGCGGGCGATGGCGTCCATCGACGTGCCGTGGTAACCGTTCTCCGCCATCACCGCGATCGCCGAGTCCAGCATCTGCTGTTCGCGAACGGCGCGCGGCAGCCGTTTTGCTTGCGTGCCCATCCCGCTCCTCACCCGGTGATCGTCCTGCGCGCCGCCCGCGGCGGCGTCACGGATCCCTTCAACTTACTTCACGGTAGGAACAGCCGCGGCGGCGTCCCGATGATCGAGAGGCCCCGGGCCCGGTCCGAGAGTCTCACGGGCGCCCGTCATCCCACGCCGCCGGCACGCGTCCGGGCGGCTCCACGCCGGCCGTTCACGCGCAGGACAGCAGCCCCTTCATCGTCGCGATCCGCACCACGGACGCGTCCACCTGCGCCATCGGAAGCGCACCGGAGGCCACGTCCTGCTCCAGCCTGTCGAGAACCGCGGGCACCTCGTCCGTCGTGAGCCACAGCGCCACATCGGCCCCCGCCTCGAGCGCGGTGGCCACCGCGTCGGGCACGGTGTGCGTGTCGCTGACGGCACCCATGCCGGACAGGTCGTCCGTGAAGATCACGCCCTCGAACGGGGGCGCGTCGTATCCGGCGCCCTCCCGCAGCAGCCGCATCGCGGCCGGGCTCAGGCTGGCGGGCACGCCGTCGGTGAGCCCCGGGACGTCCAGGTGCCCCACCATCACGCCGACGTCGGGCTGTTCTCCGATGATCCGCCGGAACGGCACCAGGTCCGCATCCTGCAATTGCGCCAGCGGCGGGACGGACACGGCGCCGGCATGCGAATCCCCGCTCGACGAGCCGTGGCCGGGGAAGTGTTTGATCACCGGCTGCACACCCGCGTCGCGGAGTCCGCGGGCCACCGCTCCCGCATAGTCGGCGACGGCCTGGGGGTCGTCGCTGTAGGAGCGGTCGCCGATCACGGCATCGTCCGGCTGGGCGCTGACGTCGGCGTCCGGGGCGTAGTCCACAGTGATGCCCAGGCCCCGCAGCTTCTTCCCGCGCTCGAGCGCCATTCCGTACGCCTCGTCGACGGACATGGTCTGCGCCACTTCGCGCGCCGAGGGGGCCGCCCCGATGACGTCGGCGACACGGGATACGCGGCCGCCCTCCTCGTCGATCGTCACCATCGGCGGCACCGCGGGGTCCGCCTCGTGCACCCGCCTCATCCCGTCGCCCTGGAGCATCGACGCGTCGGTCCAGCTGCCGACGAACACGCCGCCCACCTGCTCGGAGCGCACCACGTCCAGCGCGTCCTGCGTGCCGGTGACGCCCACCACGAGCATCTGCGCCAGCTTCTG
>CAYVJJ010000583.1:0-1540 GCA_964451655.1 uncultured Mycobacteriaceae bacterium
AGCCTGGTCGCGGCCGGGATGAACGTGGCCCGGCTCAATTTCAGCCATGGCGAGCACGCCGACCACGAGGCGTCCTACACGCGCGTGCGTGCGGCGGCCGAGAAGGCGGGCCGCCCGGTCGGCATCCTCGCGGACCTCCAGGGCCCCAAGATCCGGCTCGGACGCTTCCTCGAGGGGGAAACCGTCTGGCGCACAGGGGAGACCGTGCGCATCACCGTCGAGGACGTCGACGGGTCCCATGACCGCGTCTCTACCACCTACAAGGGGCTGTCGCAGGATGCGGTGGCCGGGGATCGCCTGCTGGTGGACGACGGCAAGGTGGCGCTCGTGGTCACCGAGGTCGACGGCGACGACGTGGTGTGCCGGGTGACGGAAGGCGGCCCGGTGAGCAACCACAAGGGCGTGTCGCTGCCGGGGATGAACGTGTCGGTGCCCGCGATGTCCGACAAGGACGTGGCGGACTGCGAGTTCGCCCTGCGCATGGGGGTGGACTTCATCGCGCTGTCGTTCGTGCGGTCCCCGGCGGACGTGGACCTGGTCCGCGAGGTGATGGATCGGGCAGGGCGCACGGTCCCGGTGATCGCCAAGCTCGAAAAGCCCGAGGCCATCGAGGATCTGGAGGCGATCGTCCTCGCGTTCGACGCCGTGATGGTGGCCCGCGGCGACCTGGGCGTGGAGCTGCCGATGGAGGAGGTCCCGCTGGTGCAGAAGCGGGCCATCCAGGTGGCACGCGAGAACGCCCGCCCGGTCATCGTCGCCACGCAGATGCTCGATTCGATGATCGACAACGCCCGGCCCACGCGGGCCGAAGCGTCGGACGTGGCCAACGCGGTCCTGGACGGAGCGGACGCGGTGATGCTCTCCGGCGAGACGTCCGTGGGCAGGTACCCCACCGAGGCCGTCCGGGCCATGGGCCGGATCGTGCGCGCCGTCGAGTCCGATTCGGTGGACGTGCCGCCGCTCACGCATGCCCCGCGCACCAAGCGCGGCGTGATCACCGACGCGGCCCGCGAGATCGGCGAGCGCCTGGACGTGTCCGCGCTCGCGGCGTTCACGCAGTCCGGCGACACCGTGCGGCGGGTCTCGCGCCTGCACACGTGGCTGCCGATCCTGGCGTTCACGCCGCTGCGGGACGTGTGCAACCAGCTCACGCTGACGTGGGGCACCGAGTCGTTCCTGGTGGACAAGGTCGAGTCGACGGACGAGATGATGCATCAGGTGGATCGCGCGCTGCTGGGGCTCGGCCGGTACGAGCGCGGCGACGTGGTGGTGATCGTCGCGGGCTCCCCGCCGCACACGGTGGGATCGACCAACATGGTGCACGTGCACCGCATCGGCACCGAGGACCGCTGAACCCATGGTGCCCGCGCCCCCGGGCAGGGAGGGCGATCTGCCGTCGGTGCTGCGTCTGCTGGACCTCGAGCGTGTCGGGGAGGCGCCGGAGGACGGCCGCGCCGGGGCGGAGCACTTCGTCGCCCGGCACCCGGACCGCGTCGGCTTCAGCCGCACCTTCGGCGGCCAGCTGCTGGCGCAGTCGCTG
>CAYVJJ010000584.1:0-1510 GCA_964451655.1 uncultured Mycobacteriaceae bacterium
GCGGGGTGCGGGCCTCGTCGATGAGGATCGAGTCGACCTCGTCGACGATGGCGTACGCGTGTCCGCGCTGCACCAGGTCGTCGAGGTTGTGCGTCATGTTGTCGCGCAGGTAGTCGAAGCCGAACTCGTTGTTGGTGCCATAAGTGATGTCGGCGTTGTAGGCGGCACGGCGCTGCTCGGGGGTGAGCCCGCTGAGGATGGCGCCCACCTCCAGGCCCAGGAAATGGTGCACACGTCCCATCCACTCCGCGTCACGCTTGGCCAGGTAGTCGTTGACGGTGACGACGTGCACGCCCTTGCCGGAGATGGCGTTGAGGTAAGCGGGCAGTACGCAGGTGAGGGTCTTGCCCTCGCCGGTCTTCATCTCGGCGATGTTTCCGAAGTGCATCGCCGCGCCGCCCATGATCTGGACCGGGAAGTGCTTCTGGCCCAGCACGCGGAACGACGCCTCCCGCGCCACGGAGAACGCCTCCGGGAGCAGGTCGTCGAGCGGCTCTCCTTCTTCGTAGCGCTTCTTGAACTCGTCGGTCTTGGCCCGCAGGTCCGCGTCCGTGAGGCCCTCGTAATCGCCTTCGAGCGCCATGATGTGGTCGGCGACCTTCTTGAGTTGCTTGACCTTGCGGCCTTCACCGATCCGAAGCAGTTTCGACAGCACGGGCGTTCGTTTCCTCAATCCTATGGGAGCTCATGTTCCGGGGCGGCGCACGCTGTCCGCGGTGACGCGGGAGACGAGCCACGCGGGCCGCGTCGCCGACCGGCGGCCGGGGCACCACACACCGGTTCCGGCCGGGGCGCGAACACCCCGACCGGAACCATGGTATGCGCAACCGGGCGATGTCAGGCGAGCCGGATCAATCCGTAGTCGAACGCATGACGCCGGTAGACCACCGACGGACGGTCCGTGGCGGAGTCGTGGAACAGGTAGAAGTCGTGCCCGACGAGTTCCATCTCGTAGAGCGCATCGTCCACCGACATGGGCGTGGACGGGTGCTCCTTGGTACGGACGATCTGCCCGGGCCCCGCCGGATACTCGTCCTCATCGAGCGAACCCGCCGGGATCCCGAAGTCCGCGTTGCGCGCCAGCTCCGCTGTGGCGCTGGCCACGGACATCGGCGTCTTCTCGCCGTAGCTGACCGTCCGGCGGTCCTTGTGCTTGCGCAGCCGGCTCTCCAGCTTGTCGATGGCGGACTCCAGGGCGGCGTAGAAGCTGTCGCCGCGCGCCTCGGCACGCACGACGGGCCCCTTGCCCCGCGCGGTGATCTCCACCCGGCTGGCGGACTTGGCCTGGCGCCGGTTGCGCTCATGCTGGAGTTCGACGTCGAAGATCTGCACCTTCAAGTCGAACCGCTCGAGGCGGGCGAGCTTGTCCGCCACGTGCACCCGGAAATGGTCGGGGACCGTGACGTTGCGCCCCTTGATGACGAGGTCCGCCGACAATCCCCCCTCCACGGACGCGTCTTGTTCATCGGGCAAGTACTCCATGGCTGCTCCTGAACCGGTGGACACGTCT
>CAYVJJ010000585.1:0-1509 GCA_964451655.1 uncultured Mycobacteriaceae bacterium
CTCAGCCACAGCCACACGAGCATCGCCGCCAGCAGCCGCGAATACAGGACCGAATCGTCACGCAGCTGCGGGAATACCGAGACCACCTCGGCGCGCCAGGCCTCGACCATCTCCTCAGCCTGATCGCGGCTCAGCTCCAGCGCGCACAGGCAGGTGGGGAAGGCGGTCAGGGCGTAGCTGATGTCCAGGGTCGCGTCGCGGAACCCGCCCCACTCGTAGTCGAGGAACTTCACGCCGCCCTCGTTGACGAGGATGTTGTCCGGGCACAGGTCCGCGGTGCTGAACGCGCGGAACCGGCCGCCCCCGAACAGCTCGCGCCCGCTGGCCGCGGTGGCGCGCACCTCGTCGGGCACCTCGATCGCCAGCAGGTCCCGCAGCAACGAGGGCAGCTCGGCCACGGCCAGGGCCGCCTGCTCGGTGAGCGGATGCGCCTCGTCGACCCCCGGCGTCCGGTGCAGCAGGGCCGCGTAGTCCTCCTCGCGCCCGTAGGTGTTCGAGTGCATGCGCCCCAGTGCCTGCGCGAGCGCCATCAGCGAGTGGGTGACCTCGGCGGTGTCGCGCCGCGCCAGCAGCTCGCCCATCGCCGGGGCGTCGCCCAGGTCCGAGAGCACCAGCAGGCGCGCGTCCAGATCGTAGGCGACGAGCTCCGGCCCGGGCCGGTGCGTGGCCGAGAGCGCGTTGCAGAACTGGTAGGAGACCGCCTCGCGGCGGAACGCCTCGTCTATGCGCCCGTCGGCAGGCCTGCGCACACCGCCCAGGACCTGTTTGAGCACCAGTGTGCGGGGCAGCGAGAACGGGTTCTCGGCCACGCGCACGCGCAGCACCACGGACTCCCCGCCTCCCCCGAGATTGGTCGCGTCCACCAGCCGTACTGCGGCGCCGGTGCGCCGCTTGAGCAGCTCCTCGGCCGCCTCCACCACCTCGTCCACGGGGTCAGGCCATCCATCCCGAATGCGGTCTACGATTGTCGCGGTCATCACATTCCAAACTACCCGGCCGCCGCGGCCGGGCATCTACGCAACTTAGTCGGCGTGGGTAACGAATCGGTACCGAACACTCCCCACCTGCATTGCGCCTGCGACCGTACTCCGGTTCCGGGCCGCCCGTCCCGCTTTTCCGGGCGGGTCCGCGTGTCCGGATCCGGACCGCCGGCGGCGCGGCGCTCGGGCCCTGTCAGGCGCGGTGCGTGCCGCCGGTGCCGGCCGCCGCACCGCCCGCGCCGGCCCCCTCGGCCGCATCTTCCGCGGTCTTCGCAGCATGCGCACTGTTCGCAGCATCTGTGCCGTCCGCGTCGTCGTCGGGCACGTGGTCGATGCCCGATTCGGCACGCTGCTCGGGGGTGATCGGGGCGGGCGCGTCCGTGAGCGGGTCCACACCGCCGCCGGACTTCGGGAACGCGATCACCTCGCGGATCGAGTCGACGCCCGCCAGCAGCGCGGTGATCCGGTCCCAGCCGAACGCGATGCCGCCGTGCGGGGGCGCGCCGTAGGAGAACGCGTCGAGCAGGAA
>CAYVJJ010000586.1:0-1507 GCA_964451655.1 uncultured Mycobacteriaceae bacterium
AGCTGCAGCGCCACCGGGTAGCCGATGCCGTCGCTGATCTGGTCGGTCTGCTTCATGATCGGCTCGAACAGGTCGCGCAGCGGCTCGTAGAGCGACTCGCCCGCCGCCGGGGCCCACGCGTCCTTCTCCGCGGCGATCACCGGGGCCATCCGCTGGGCCATGTCCTCGATGTAGGCGGCCTTGTCGGTGAAGATCTTCTGCACCTGCGAGTCGGGGATCGGGTGCGTGACCGTCACCGAGTCGTGGTCGAACTCGGCGGTGGTGCCCGGGATCATGAGGATTCCGCCGGTGATGCCGTGCTTCTCCAGCTCACCCAGGAACACCGTCTGGTCCGGGAAGATGTTGGCCGGGTCGCCCGCGTCGTCGTTGAGGAAGCGCAGGTCGTCGTCCAGGAACACCGGCGGGCCGGCGGAGGGGATGACGTGCGCGGCGCCGATGTTCTCCACGTAGCTGCGGGCCCTGTCCATCTGCCGCTGGCGCTTCTGCTCACCGTGGGCGCGCTTGGTGCGCTCGGACATCTGGTAGACCCACGGATACCAGATGGCACCCGAGTACTGGAGCATGTGCACGTCGATCGTGCCGAAGTTCTCGCCCACCACATCCAGGTCCACCGGCCGGGCGTCGTTCATGTTGAACGCGGTGGTGGTGCCGTCGGAGACGACCAGCGCCGAGTCGCCCAGCGGGCCGTCGGCGGGCGCGCGCAGGGCGATGATCATGATCTCGAGGGCGCCCTTGGGCCCGGTGACGGTGTGCTTGACCGAGTCCTCGGTCTCGTAGAACTTGTGGAAGCCCAGCGCCTCGAGCTCGCGCTTGAGGTCCGGCACCGGGTAGTCCGGCAGCAGCACGGTGGCGTCCTTGTTGACGTGCTCGCGCAGCAGCTGCGGATCGAAGTGGTCCTTGTGCAGGTGGGAGACGTACAGGTAGTCGCAGTCGCCGAGCGCCGCCCAGTTGAGCCCCGTGTTGTCCGGGAACGGGAACCAGGATGCGAAGTATGCGGGATTCACCCACGGGTCGCACAAGATCGAGCCTGCACCCGTCTGGATGTGAAAGCCGGCATGCCCGACGCTGGTGACCTGCACGGTGCGGTACCTCCGAGTTGGATGTTGTTCGGTCGCAAGGATACGGCCCGGGCGGTGAAGTTACAGCGTCGGTGGCGGGCCGTGCGCAGGAAGGGACGCATGCGTCGTGTGGGGGAGCGTGCCCCGACCAGCGACGGTGCGTCGGAGCACTCTCGCGGGGGTGACGGCCGCCACGCGACGGTTGCTAATCTGGGCCGCGTGGAGCCGGTGTATCGGGGTGTGGAGGTCCTGGGCCACGCGGTGTTCGCGCTGCAGGGGCTCCGGTTCGATTTCTCCGGCACCGGGAACATCCCCTCGCGGGGCGGGGCGGTCCTGGTGATCAACCACACGGCCTATGTGGATCCGCTGTTCGCGGGGCTCGCCGCGCGCAAGGCGGGCCGGTGGCTGCGGTTCATGGCCAAGCGGGAGGTGTTCGAGCATCCGCTGGC
>CAYVJJ010000587.1:0-1505 GCA_964451655.1 uncultured Mycobacteriaceae bacterium
TCCGTTCGGAGCGCCCGGCGTTCGAGCTGCACTACCCGCACATGGTCGAGCGGATGCGCGATGAGGCGCATGTGGGCATGCCGCACCGCGACGACAATTCCGAGCTGGTCGGCGCCGGCCAGGGCGGCGGCACCGCGACGCTCGAACGCGACAAGTGACCGGCGCCCGGCGGGCCGCAGCGACAGCGCGGTGACCCTCCGGACGTGACACCACGGACGGCCCCTCCCGGACATGCGGGAGGGGCCGTCGCCATGCCCGGGCGGGGCAGTGGTGAGATAGCAGTGGACACAACGCAGCAATGGGGGAGCAGACCCCGGTGAGGCCCAGCCCGTAAGGAGGACCCGGTCGGTGACCGAATCCGATTCCACACTCCTGGTCACGGTGACCGGCCCCGACCGGCCCGGCGTCTCGTCGGCGGTGTTCTCGGTGCTGTCCGCGCACAAAGTCAGCCTGCTGGACGTAGAACAGGTCGTCATCCGGGGCCGCCTGACTCTGGGAGTGCTGGTGGCGGCGCCGGCCGAACCCACTCCGCTGCAGGAAGAGCTCGAGCGCGCCGCCGGCGCCCTGGGCATGACCGTGCACGTCGCCCTGGGCGTGGACCCGGCGCACGGCCACGAGGTGTCGACGCACGCGGTGGTGGTGCTGGGCCGGCCGGTCACCGCGGGCGCGTTCGAGGCGATCGCGCACGCGATCGCCGACTGCGGCGCCAACATCGACGCCATCCGCGGGATTGCCGACTACCCGGTCACCGGACTGGAACTGCAGGTGTCAACGCCGGGCCGGAGCATGCGTGAGGACGCGGCTCTGCGCGCGGCGATCGCCGCGGCCGCCTCCACCCAGGATGTGGACGTGGCGGTCGACCGCGGGGGGCTCGCGCGGCGCTCCAAGCGGCTGGTCGTGTTCGATGTGGACTCGACTCTGATCCAGGGGGAGGTCATCGAGATGCTGGCCGCGCACGCGGGCAGGGAGGCGGAGGTCCGGGCTGTCACCGAATCGGCGATGCGCGGCGAGATCGACTTCTCCGAGTCGCTGCATCGGCGGGTGGAGGTGCTGGCGGGCCTGCCCGCCGAGGTAGTGGAGAAGGTCGGCGCGTCCATCCAGCTCACGCCCGGCGCACGCACCACGGTCCGCACCCTCAAGCGGCTCGGCTACCGGTGCGGGGTGGTCTCGGGCGGCTTCGTCCAGGTGATCGCCGGACTGGCCGACGAGCTCGAGCTGGACTTCGTACAGGCCAACGAGCTTGAGATCACTGATGGCAGGCTCACGGGGCGCGTGGTGGGCACCGTGGTGGACCGCGCGGAGAAGGCGCTTGCGCTACGGCGCTTCGCCGAAGACGCGGGCGTCACCCTGGAACAGACGGTGGCGGTGGGCGACGGCGCCAATGATATAGACATGCTCACCGCTGCGGGGCTGGGCATCGCGTTCAACGGCAAACCTGCGCTGCAGGAGGTGGCCGACGCATCGCTGAACTACCCGTTCCTCGACGCGGTGCTGTTCATCCTGGG
>CAYVJJ010000588.1:0-1501 GCA_964451655.1 uncultured Mycobacteriaceae bacterium
CTGATCACCGAGAACCGCCTCGGCATCGTGCAGGCCGCCTCCGGGATCGACGGCTCGAACGTGCGCGGCGACGAGTTGGCGCTGCTGCCCGAGGACCCGGACGCGAGCGCCCGCGCCCTGCGTGACGCGATCGCACGCCTCGCCGGCATCACGGTCGCCGTGGTGGTCACCGACACGATGGGGCGCGCCTGGCGGATCGGGCAGACGGACGCGGCGATCGGTGCCGCGGGACTGGCGGTGAGCCACCCCTACGGGGGCGGCTCCGACCGCCACGGCAACGACCTGGTGGTCACCGAGATCGCCGTCGCCGACGAGCTCGCCGCCGCGGGGGACCTGGTCAAGGGCAAGCTCGGGTCGACGCCGGTCGCCGTCGTGCGCGGCCTGGCTCCGCGCGACGACGGCTCCCGCGCACGGGATCTGGTGCGCGAAGGCACCGAGGACCTGTTCTGGCTGGGCACCGCGGAGTCGATCGAACGGGGGCGCCGGGAGGCGCTGCTGCTGCGGCGTTCCGTACGGTCGTTCACCGACGACCCGGTGGATCCCGGACTCATCGAGGAATCGGTGGCCGAGGCGCTCACCGCCCCCGCTCCCCACCACACCGCCCCGGTCCGCTTCGTCTGGCTCCGCGACCACGCGCGCCGCCGGGCACTGCTGGAGGCGATGCGGGACGACTGGCGCCGCGACCTGACCGCCGACGGCTGGAGCGCCGAGCGCGTGGAGAAGCGGGTGCGCCGGGGCGGGATCCTCTACGACGCGCCGGAGGTGCTCGTTCCGTTCTGCGTGCCCGACGGCGCGCACGACTACCCGGACGAGCGCCGTACGCGGGCCGAGGAAACCATGTTCACGGTGGCCGTGGGGGCCGCGGTGCAGGGGCTGTTGGTGGCGCTGGCGGTGCGCGGGATCGGCAGCTGCTGGATCGGTTCGACGATCTTCGCCCCCGAGACCGTGCGCGCGGTGCTGGGGCTGCCGGACGACTGGCGCCCTCTCGGGGCGATCGCCGTCGGCCATCCCACGCAGGCTCCGGGCGTGCGCCCGCCCGCCGAGACCGACGGAAGGCTGGTCACCCGATGACCGGCGGATCAGCGCGCGGGGAATCGGCGACGGGGAGGGGCCTGCACGCCTCGGCCGTCGCGACCCTGCAGGCATGGACGCCGCCCGATGCGGCGCAGGACGCGATGCGGCACACCTATCTCGCGTTCCTCGACGCGATGCCCGACGCCTGCCTGCGCCGGTGCGCCCCGGGGCACCTGACCGCCTCGGCCCTCGTCGTCGATCCGGGCATGGAGCGGGTGCTGTTGACCCTGCACCCGCGGGTGGGCCGGTGGATCCAGTTGGGCGGGCACTGCGAGCCCGAGGACCCGTCCGTCCAGGACGCCGCGCTGCGGGAGGCCGCCGAGGAGTCCGGCGTCGACGGGCTCGCGCTGGATCCGGTGCCCCTCGAACTGCACACCCACCCCATCACCTGCTCGCTGGGCGTGCCCACACGGCACCTGGACGTGCG
>CAYVJJ010000589.1:0-1500 GCA_964451655.1 uncultured Mycobacteriaceae bacterium
GAGATCCACACGTAGGACACGGCGAGCAGCGCGAGCACGTTGACCGAGTCGACCGCGGCCAGCGGGATGATCGAGACGAGTGACTTCATGCGTGGGAGATCCGCCTGTGGGTGTCAAGGGTGCTCGGGCGCGGCGGTGCCGTGGTGGCGCGGGCGGTGCCGTGCACCCGCCCGCGCGTGTGCGCACCGCGCCGTGTCGGGAATCCATCTTCGCAGTGCCGGCCCGCGGCGTCGCGCCGACCCGCCCGTGACGCCGCGGGCCGATGCGGACGGCCGTCCGTGGCGGCGCTCCTATGAGGTCGGTCACGCTGCGGTTATGACGTGACCGGAGTGGGCGTGCCCGAGTGGCCGCGGAGATGACCGTTGGGTAGCGTTGGGCAGTCGGCAAGCGGCTGAGGAGGAAGGTGCGCCCTACTACCACGCGCGCCACCGTCTGCGGCGACACTGTGCGTGAAACGGGCCGCCGTCCACGGATCCACAGTGTCGACATGATCAGGGTGGCGCTGTTCACCCTGGTTCTCATGGTCCACACGGTGGGCTCGATCAACTGGGATCCGGACCACTACCGCGGCATGCAGTTCTTCACCATGCTGGTGCACTGCGCGCGGTACGGATTCGTGTTCGTCACCGGTTTCGTGCTCTTCCTCGCCTACTACCGGAGCCCGATCACGGCCGGATCCTTCTGGCGCCGCCGCTTCGGGTTCGTGGTGGCGCCGTATCTGGCCTGGTCGATCATCTACCCGCTGACGTCCTATCCGTTCACCGGGCGCCCGTGGCCGGGCAGCGGGGAGGTGGCCGGCGACATCGGCGTGGCGATCCTGCAGGGCAATGCGAAGTACCAGATGTACTTCCTGCTGATCTCGATGCAGATCTACCTCACGTTCCCGCTGGTGCGCCTGCTGCTGCGGCGCACCGAGGGGCGGCACGGCCGGGTGATGGCCGGTGCCGTGGTGCTGAACCTGGCCGTGTTCACTCTGTTCAGCTTCTATGACCCGCATCTCGACTGGTACGGGCACATGTGGAAGACGCTGCCGACCTATGCGCTGTTCCTCATCGGCGGTGCGCTCGCGGCCGTGCACTACGAGCGGTTCGCGCCGTGGGTCCGCCGCAATCGCCGGTGGCTGGTGCCGCTGTCGCTCGCAGGCGCGGCGTTCACCATCGTCATGTTCTTCGTCAGCACCACCGACGGCCGCATGCCCGGGCTGGCCTACGCCGCGTGGAGCGTGCAGAACATGCCCTGGTATCTGGGCGCGGTGGCGCTGTTCTTCATCGTGGGCCAGGCGTGGGACGACCGCCGCGGCGACGGGACGGGGGTCTTCGCCCGCATCGTCGACTACGGAGCGGTCCGCGCGTTCGGGATCTTCGCGGTGCACCCGCTGGTGATCGACCTGATCCACCAGACCGACTTCGTCGACTGGCTCTACCGGACCTACCCCGACACCACCCTGCAGCGCAGCATCCTGCTGGTGCTGGCCACGCTCGTCGGCAGCCTGTGCCTGGT